>CAZTHV010000059.1:0-13093 GCA_964613165.1 uncultured Marmoricola sp. | reverse complement strand
AACAGCGCGGGGCCGACCAGATCCCCGGTGCGTCCCTGGCGGGCGATCAACTGCTTGGTGGAGATGAAGTCCTCGAGCAGAGCTGCCGGCAGGTCGGCCATCGCCGCGTCGGTGTCCATCGGGCCGGGCGCCAGGCAATTGACCCGGATCCCGTCGACGGCCAGCTCGGCGGCCAGCGCCGTGGTGACGCCGCGGACGGCGAGCTTGGTGACGCCGTAGACGTCACGGGGCACGATCCCGGAGACCGAGGAGAGGTTGATGATGCTCGCGTTGGCGGACCGCGCGAGCCATGGACGGGCGCTCCGGGCGCACCGAACCAGCCCGACGACGTTGACCGACAGGATCGACATCCAGCCGGCGGAGTCGATCTGAGTCGGTGGGCGCGACCAGGCCATCAGATGCAGCCCGGCGTTGTTCACCAGACAGTCGATGCCACCGCCCCACTCGGCGATGCTCGTCATCGCCGCCTCGACCGAGTCGTCATCGCCCACGTCGCAGGCCACGCCCAGAGCGATGTCGGTGCCGAGCTCCTCGGCCGTCGCCCGCGCCTGCTCCGGGTCGAGATCGGCAAGCGCCACCCGGGCGCCCTGCTCGACCCATGCCTCCGCGAGGGTGCGGCCGATGCCACGGGCGCCGCCGGTGATGACAACCAGAGGGGAGTCGGTCATCAGCCGCGCCTGGTTCGGGACAGAGTGGTCATGCTCACCTCGCGTGTTCGCACTACAGAACTTCGTTCACTATGAGTATGAATGAGAGTAACCCGGATCACAGAGGCGGTCAACGGCCCTCGGAACGCCCTCAGGCTCGCCCTCACCGAAGCGCCGAGACGCCCAGGAGGTGTTTGCCCATCTGGAGCACCTGGATCTGCGAGGTGCCCTCCGGGATCGTCGCCTCACGCGCGTCGCGGAAGTACCGCTCGACCGGGAACTCCTCCATCAGGCCGGCGCCGCCGTGCACCTGCAGGGCCAATGTCGCGCTGCGACCGGCCGTCTCGCCGCAGTAGTACTTGGCCATCGAGCACTCGTAGCGGGCGTCGCCACCGGCATCCAGCACACGCGCGGCGTCGTACCCGAGCAACCGAGCCGTCTGAGTGCCGACCGCGATGTCGACGACCATCTGCTGGACGAGCTGGAATTCCGCCAGGCTCTTGCCGAACTGCCGGCGCTCCTTGCTGAACCTGATCGCCGCCTCCAGGCAGGCCTGCGAGAGCCCGACCGCGCCCATCGCCATGTTGAGCCGGCCGAGGTTGACCGCGGCCATCGCCTGCCGGAAGCCCGAGCCCGGATCGCCCAGCTGGCTCTCCGCGGGGATCTCCACGCCGTCGAAGACCAGCTCACAGCTCGACGTGCTGCGCACCGGCATGTGGGCGATGTCGTGCACTTCGTACGGCGCCTCGGCAGAGTCGACCAGGAACGCCGACACCCCCAGATCGGAGCCGTCCTCGTCGAGCTGTCGTGCCACCAGGATGCCGAAGTCAGCATGCAGGGCATTGGTGATGTAGGTCTTGCGAGCGTTGAGCACGAATCGGTCCCCGACCCGACGCGCCGTAGCCCGCAGCGCTCCGGCGTCGGAACCGGCCTCGCTCTCGGTCAGCGCGAACCAGCCGAACCGCTGGCCGGCCAGCATCGGGTCGAGGAAGCGAGCCCGCTGCCCTGCGGTGCCAGAGCGACCCAGCAGCATGGCGACCATTCCCTGGACGTTGACCGTGGTCCGCAACGACCCCCAGCAACGCCCGGCCTCCTCCATCAAGATGGCGTGCATCATCGCGCTCAGCTCATCGCCACCGTGCTCCCGAGGCACCATGCCTCGGACGTAGCCGAACTCGTAGAGCTCGGGCAGCAGCTCCCACGGGAACTCCCGGCGGGCCTCGTAGTCGGCGACCAGTGGCGCGACCTTGGCGTCGAGGTAGCGGCGCAGGGCCTGCTGCAGGGCCTGCTCCTCGGTGCTCAGCGTCATTGACATCCCGGATCCTTGCTCTAGGCTGTTCACTCTCAAGAACATCAAACAATATAGAGAACGTCTTGTCGAGAGGACCACCCTGGTGCCCACTGCCGTCATCGTCGATGCGGTCCGCACGCCCATCGGCCGCAGGAACGGGGCGCTCTCCGGCGTCCACCCCGTCGACCTCACCGCCCACGTGCTCGAGGCGATCATCCGGCGCAGCGGCCTCGAGCCCGGCCAGATCGACGACGTCATCTGGGGCTGCGTCACCCAGATCGGCGCCCAGTCCAGCAATGTCGGCCGGCTCGGCGCACTGGCCGCGGGTTGGCCGGAGACGGTCCCCGGGACCACCGTGGACCGCGCGTGCGGATCCAGCCAGCAGGCACTCCACTTCGCTGCGGCGATGGTCGTCTCCGGACAGCAGGACATCGTCATCGCCGGTGGGGTCGAATCCATGTCGATGGTGCCGATCGGCTCCGCACGGACCGTGGGTCATCCCTACGGACCCAGGGTACGGGCACGCTATGGCCGCGACACCTTCAGCCAGGGCGAGGGCGCGGAGATCATCGCCCGGCGCTGGGGCCTGAGCCGCACCGCACTCGACGAGCTCTCCTTGACCTCTCACCGGCGGGCCGCCGCGGCTACCGACCGTGGTGCCTTCGACGGCCAGATCGCCGCGATCGACCTGGCCGAGGGCGCCCTCGCCCACGACGAGGGCATCCGGCGCGACACCTCCTTGGAGAAGCTCGCCGGTCTCAAGCCGGCCTTCGACGATGACGGGGTGGTCACGGCCGGCAACGCCTCGCAGATCTCCGACGGAGCCGGTGCGCTGCTGATCATGACCCAGGAACGCGCCGCAGAGCTGGGGCTGCGCCCGTTGGCCGCGTTCCGACACGGCGTGGTGATCGGCGACGACCCGGTGACGATGCTGACCGCGCCCATTCCCGCGACCCGCAAGCTCCTCGACCGCAGTGGCCTGGAGATCTCCGACATCGACGCGTTCGAGGTCAACGAGGCCTTCGCCTCCGTGGTCGGTGCCTGGCAGATCGAGACCGGCGCGGACCCGGAGCGGGTCAACCCGAACGGCGGCGCGATCGCCGTCGGCCATCCCCTCGGTGGCTCCGGCGCCATCTTGATGACTCGCCTGGTCCACCACCTCCGTGACCGAGGTCTCCGCTACGGCCTGCAGACCATGTGCGAGGCCGGCGGCATGGCCAACGCCACGCTGGTCGAGAGCCTCGGCTGACCACCCCGAACGAGCCCGAAGGATCCTGCATGAACATCGAGAACTCCACCGTCGTCGTCACCGGGGCCGCTTCCGGGCTGGGCGCCGCCACCACTGCGCTCCTCCTGGACCGGGGAGCCCGGGTGGTCAGCACCGACCAGCGGCCGGGCGACGCGGCCGGGCCGCGGCACCTCTTCATCGAGGCCGACATCACCGACGAGGCCGGCGTCGCCGCGGTGTTCGACACCGCTGCCGCGTCGTTCGGCGGAGTCAACGGCGTGGTGCACTGCGCGGGCCGCGGTGGCGACCGAGTCCGGATCCTCGACCGGTCCGGCCAGCCCGGATCGCTGGAGTCGTTCAACCAGGTGATCCAGACGAACCTCGTCGGCACCTACAACGTGCTGCGACTGGCAGCGGCCTGCCTGAGCCGCAACGAGCTCGCCGACGGAGAGCGTGGCGCCGTAGTGCTGACCGCCTCGGTCGCTGCCTTCGAGGGTCAGATCGGGCAGACGTCGTACGCCGCGTCGAAGGCCGGGGTGCGCGGCATGGTGCTGGTCGCGGCGCGAGACCTGGCGACCCACGGCATCCGGGTCAATGCCATCGCCCCGGGCATCTTCGACACGCCGATGCTCGCCCGGCTGCCGGAGACGGTGCGCGGCTCTCTGGCGCAGAGCGTGCCGTATCCCAAGCGTCTCGGCGATGCCGGCGAGTACGCCGAGCTGGCCGTCCAGCTGCTCTCCAACGGATACCTGAACGGCGAGACGATCCGCCTCGACGGCGCGATCCGGATGGCGCCGCGCTGATCAGTCCTGCGGCAGGAGACTCACGTCGCGGGCCAGCCACTCGGCCTCGGTGGCGAGCTGGGCCACCCGCTGGCCCAGCCAGGCGAGCGGGCCCTCCTCGGAGAAGCCGATCGCGCCGTAGGACTGGTGCGCCTGGTACACCGCCTCCCGGGCAGCGCGCGCCGATGCCCGGAGAGCGGTGTGCGCCGCGCGTGCCTCGGCGTTGCCGGGCCGGTCGGCGCACGCATCGATGAGCACGGCCGCGCGACGAGCCAGTGCCGCCGCGGCCCGCACCCGGGCATCGCAGTCGGCCAGTGGGTGCGCCACTGCCGCGAAGTCGCCGATGCGGCTGCGGAACTGGGTGCGCTGGGTCACGTAGCCGACGACATCGCCGAGCGCGCGGCGCCCCGCTCCGCTCAGGTAGGCCGCCAGCCCGAGCCGTGCCAGCAGCGCGGGCCGAGGGGGCACCAGCACCTCCTGGCCACAGGCGACCAGCTCGGCCGACAACACCGGCTCCTGCCCCAGAGAGAGCCAGGAGTCGCCTACCTGGCCGACCTGGACCGGACGCAGTCGCCAGCCGTCGGCGTCGTAGGCCCCGAGCTCGAAGACCTTCCCGGCAGCCCGGCCCCATGGCAGGTAGTCAGCAGTGCCGACGCTCACGATCAGGTCGCCGGCCAGCACCGCGTCCACGTCTGTATCCGCCTCCGGCGCGGCGAGTGCCGGCACCGCGAGCAGCGTCTGCCACCACGGGCCCGGGCAGCCGCCCAGTCCGAGCCCCTCGCCGACGGCCACCAGATCCAGCGCCGAGGCGCCGACGTCGTCCGCCGACATCCCCAGCGCGCCGGCCGCGGCGACGGCACGCCAGCGGTCCCGGGGGAAGTCACCGGAGGCGTCCGGCTCCGGCAGCGCCGGCTGGATCCGGGCGAGAGTCTGCTGGAAGTCCCGCTGATCGTCGGAATAGGGCCAATCAGTGCTCACCGAGCCACTCCTTCACAGCGAGCTTGTCCACCTTCATGGTGGAGGTCAGTGGCAGCTCCGGACAGACCACGATCCGCTTGGGCGCCTTGTAGCCGGCCAGGTGCCGACGGCAGTGCCGCGCCAGCTCGCCGGGCAGGTCCGGGTCCCGCCCAGCGGTCGCGGACGTCACCACGACCACCGCCTCGACCCGTTCGCCCCACTCGGCGTCGGGCACCCCGACGACGGCGGCCTGCGAGACCGCCTCGTGCTCGCACAGGACCCGCTCGACCTCGACCGGGAAGACGTTCTCGCCGCCGGTGATCACGACCTCCTTGAGCCGGCCACGCAGCCACAGCCGCCCGTCCGGTCCGCGAGAGGCCAGATCGCCCGACCTCACCCCGCCGTCGGGAACCGGATCCAGCACTCCGTCGGTGAGATAGCCGGCCATCTGCCACGGTGCTCGTACGACGAGCTCCCCCACCATGTCCTCACTGTCCTCACTGTCCTCACGGTCCTCACCGACCGGCCGGCCCTCCCCGTCGTGGATGTCGATCTCCACGCCCGGCACCGGCCAGCCCACGCCGGCAAGGTCGCCGCCGGCCTCCCACGACCGCAGCCGGGTGACCGCGCCGAACTCCGTGGCGCCGTAGCCGGTCACCAGGGTCGCCCTCGGAAAGGCCTCGCGCAATCGATCGGGCAGGCCGGGCTCCGAGACGGTCGACCCGAACAGGACCGTCCGCACGGAACCGGATCGATCGTGCTCGAAGCCGGGATGACCGATGATCCGGTCCAGCGCGGTCGGCGGCCCGAAGAGTCGCGTCACGGCACCTTCCCGGATCAGCTGGACCACCCGTTCGGCGTCGAAGCGCGGCTCGAACCTCACCCCGCCCCCTGCGTAGAGCGTGCTCATCGCACAGGTCGCCAGCGCGACATGGAAGAAGGGCGCGAAGTACAGCTCGACGTCGGTACGGCGAGCCTCGAGAGCGAGCGCGCTCGAGGCGAGGTACGCAGCCAGGCTGCCGCCGGTCCACAGGGCGCCCTTCGGAGTGCCCGTCGTCCCACCGGTGCCGAAGACCAGCGCCGGCTCCCTCGGTCCCACGGGCACCGGGACCCAGGCCTCCGCCGCGGTCTCCAAGAGCTCCCCGACCGGGCAGGTGGCGATCCCAGGACCGGCCCAGTCCGGCTCGGCCACGACCAGTCCGGGCCGTACCGCGTCGAGGTAGCGCGCCAGCTCTCCGGGGGCAAGCCGGACGTTCAGCGGCGCCGCCGCCGCACCTGTGGCCATGATGCCGAGCAGGACGGCGAAGTGGCTCGCACCCGACGGGAGAGCCGTGCCGACCAGATCGCCGGGACCGACACCGCGGCGCGCCAAGGCAGCCCCGACGCGGCGGGCCTGATCCCAGAGCTGGCGGTGGTTCCAGTCCGTCGTCGGGTCCGAGACAGCCGGTGCCAGGGGCGCCTGGCTCGCGTGTCGGGCCATCACCTCGACGAAGGACGTGCTCATCGCGGATCGAGTCCGAACTCGGCCCGAGCGAGCACACCACGCATGATCTCCGAGGTGCCCCCGGCCAGGGTCTCCATCACCGACTCCCGCCAGAGGAAGGCGAGGTCGTCCTCTCGGCGGGTGGCGCCGACGAAGCCGTGCTCGAAGGCGGCCCGGGCGATCTCCTGGGTTGCCTGCGACCCGACCAGCTTCACCCGAGCGGCCTCCGCGGCGCAGTCAGCGCCCTCGAGCGCCCGGGCCAGCGCCTCGGCGGCGAGCGCCTCGGTGGCGCAGACATCGATCTCGAGGCTCTCGACCCGGGCCCGGAAGACGGGATCCTCCAGCGCGCCCGAGCCCCGCGCCCAGACGAGCAGCTCGTCGAGGTCGCGGCGTACCCGGCCGGGCAGCACCATCAGGTGACGTTCGACCGCGAGCGCCTCGCGGATCAACCCCCAGGCCTGGCCTTCCTCGCCGACCCGGCGCGAGACCGGCACCTCGACGGCGTCGAGGAACACCTCGTTGAGCCCGTGACCGTCGATGGTCCGGATCGGACGGATGTCGACGCCGTCGGCGCGCAGGTCGAGGATCAGCAGCGTGTGTACGCCGGCCTCCTTGACCCCTCCGGCACGGCAGAGCAGCCACAGGTAGTCGGAGTGCTGGGCATCCGAGGTCCAGCGCTTCTCCCCGGTCACCCGGTAGACCTCGCCGTCGCGGACGGCTCGCGTCCGGACCGACCGCAGGTCCGAGCCCGCCTCAGGCTCGGAGTAGCCCAGCGCGAAGGCGATCGAGCCGGCCGCGATGCCCGGCAGGAAGGCAGTCCGCTGCTCGTCCGTCCCATGCACGACCAGGGTCTTGGCCACGATGCCCGCCGCCAGGTCCGGCCGCGCGGCTCGGGCATAGGCCAGCTCGTCCCAGAGCGCGAACTCGTGCGCCAGCGTGGCCGGCATGGCGCCATCGCCCGTCGGCCAGCCCAACGACAGCCAGCCACGGCGGCCCAGCTCCTGGTAGAGCTCCCGGGCCGGGGCGCCCCTGCCGTGGAAGAACTGACGAGGATCGAGGCGCTCGCCGAAGCCGTCGATCACCTCTCTGACCTGGGCTCGGAAGCTCGCCACGTCGAGGCCGGCCACCTCCGGCGCGGCGTCCTGCGTCACGGCTGTCCCACCGTCCAGCTCGGATCGCGCTTCTCCGCGAACGCTCGCGCGCCCTCGAGGAAGTCGGGGTGCTGCCAGTGCTGCTGGGCGACCCGCCAGCCGTCGGCCTCGGCCTCCCGGGGTGGGCGGCCCAGCGAGTCCCAGAGCACCGCCCGGGACAGCTCGACGGCGCGCGGCGAATTGGCCGCAATCCCCTCGGCGATCCGCAATGCCGTCGTCTCCAGCAGATCCCCGGGAACGACCTCGTCGACCAGACCCAGCGCGTGCGCACGGGTGGCATCGAGGCGGTAGCTCGCTCCCTGGAGCGTCATCCGCATCGCGGTCCCGAACGGGAGCCGGTGGGTGAGGCCGATGTTCTCCACCGCGCCGACCTGGCCGACGCTGACATGGGTGTCGAGGAAGGCGGCATGCTCGGCGGCCACCACGATGTCGGCGTCGACGACGAAATGCAGTCCTCCCCCGGCCACGACGCCGTTGACGGCGCAGATGACCGGCTTGCGAACCCCCCGGGCGACCGGAGACCAGACGATCGGCTCGTGAGCCGCTTCCCCGGACGGCACCGCCTCGTCCGCGGCGATCTCACCCACATCGGCGCCCGTGCAGAAATGACGTTCCCCGGCGCCGGTGATCACCGCGACCCGAAGGCTCTCGTCCCGGTCCAGCCCCTCCCAGATGCGGGCCATCGGCTCGCGCATCCGGCGACTGAGCGCATTGCCGACCTCGGGTCGGCTGATTCGCACCAGCAGGACATGACCGACCACCCGGACCTCGAAGCCGAAGAGATCCTCGGCCCACCCGGGATCAGCCGACCCGGGATCAGCGGAGCCGGGACCAGCCGGGAGGGACGCATCCATCGGTCCTCGATTCATCATAGAGAATAGCGTTCATTCCAGAGTACGAGTCGGGTCAAGGGCGGGTCAAGGCCGGCCGGCGGAGAACGCCGCGCCCGACTCGTACAGGTCCTCGATCTGAGCAGCCGAGTAGCCCACGCCGGACAGGACCGCCGAGGTGTCGGCCGCCGGACCGCAGCGCGGCCTGGCGACCGCCGGGCTGGCCGAGAGGCGCGGCGCGGGAGCCGGCTGCCTGATGCCGTCCCAGTCGACGAAGACCTCGCGCGCGGCCAGCTCGGGATCAGCGGCCGCCTCCTCCGGCGTCGCCACCCCGCTCACACACGCATCGGTCCCCGCGAACGCCTCCACCCAGGCTGCGCGAGTGCGCCGGGCGAAGATGTCCGCCAAGGCCGCCCGCTGCTCGGGCCAGCGGGATCGGTCGTGCTGCGGCCACCGCGCGGGATCGATCCCCAGGCCCTCCAGCAACGCCCGGTGGAACGCCGGCTCGATCGCCCCCACCGCGACGTACCGGTCGTCGCTGGTCCGGTAGGTGCGATAGAACGGCGCGGCACCGTCGAAGAGGTTCGCACCACGCTCGGCACGCCAGGCTCCGGCGGCCATCATCGCGTGCACCATGGTGGTCAGCGACGCCGATCCGTCGACCATCGCGCAGTCGATGACCTGGCCGGCGCCGGTCCGGTCGCGCTGGAGCAGAGCGGCCAGGACGCCGAAGACGAGGTAGGTCCCGCCGCCACCGAAGTCCGCCACCAGGTTGAGCGGGACGGCGGGCGGACGATCGGCCTCGCCCAGGGGGTACAGAGCACCCGCACGTGCGATGTAGTTGATGTCGTGACCGACCTGCGCGGCGAGCGGACCCTGCTGGCCCCAGCCGGTCATCCGCGCGTAGACCAGACCCGGATTGCGAGCGCGCATCTCCGCGGGACCGAGCCCCAGACGCTCCATCGCTCCGGGACGCATCCCCTCCAGGAGAACGTCGGCCGACTCGATCAGCCGGGTCGCCGCCAGCGCTCCGGCACGGCTCTTCAGGTCGAGTCCCACCGAGACCTGCCCGCGGGTCCGCGGGTCCTCCTCCAAGGGCGTGCCGATGACGCCGGTGGCGCCGGCCCGGTCGATGCGGATCACCTCGGCGCCCAGATCGGCGAGGAGCATCGCCGCGAACGGCACCGGGCCCAGTGCCGCCGGGAACACGACCCGTACGCCGGTCAACGCCTGCTCCACGGCGGGCGAGCCTGGCTCACGCTGCTCCGAGATGACTGTCCCCCTCGCTATCGGCTCAGCTGGCGTGACTGCGCGTTGACCTCGCCGATCCGATCGCACACCTCTCGCAGCTCGGCACCGTACTCGGCAGCCCGCTCGTCGTCGATGAGATTGGAGAACCCGACAGCGGCCACGACCAGGCTGACTCCCCCGTCGGGATCGAAGATCGGGGCGGCGACGGTGGAGATGCCGAGGGCGAAGCCCTCGTGATCCACGGCCCAGCCGCGTTCGCGGACGCGCTCCAGCTCGCCCCGGAAGGCGCGCACGTCGGTGAGGCTCTTCGGGGTGAACGCCTGAAGGCCGTGGCGCAGCACCTGCTCGAGCGAGTCGGGGTCCTCGTAGGCGAGGAAGGCACGGCCGAAGGAGCCGCCCTGGATCGGAATCCGCTCGCCGGGCTGCAAGGTGATCCTGACCCGGTTGGGCCGCTCCAACTTGTCGAGCAACGAGATCTCCTCCAGCCCGACCCGGCGGTAGATCACGATCGTGGCCTGGAGACGTTCGAGAAGCTCGGCTAGGTACCGGCGAGCGAGTGCGAGCTCGCCGTACTGCCCGCTGGCGGCGGCGCCGAGCTCCAACAACGCCGGGCCCAGCCGGTAGGTGCGCATCCGCTCGTCATAGTCCACCACCTGCAGCGCGGCCAGGGAGCGCAAGATGTAGAACGCCGTGCTCTTGTTGATGCCGGTCGCCTCGACGATGTCCGCCAGCACCGATGGCCCCTGCCGGGCCAGGAGCCCGAGCACGGTGAAGGCACGGGTGACCGCCGGAGCACGGTCCTTGTCATCGGCCATTGCTCTGGTCCTCTCCACGCACTCACAGACTCGTCTCGCTCATCTCGCACCGCGCGCGACCTTACTCGGGAATCACAGCTCCCGGTCACCGGCGACGAGACGATTGGCAATCAGACGCTTGAGTATCTCCGAGGAGCCGTCGGCGATCTGGACGGTCCGGATCATCTGCCATGCCTGCGACATCCCGACCTCGGTCGTGATGCCCATGCCGCCGAGCGTCTGCATCGCCCGGTCGATGGCCCGGGTGGCCATCTCGGTGGAGAACAGCTTGCACATCGCCGACTCCGTCAACGCCAGGTCTCCGCCCTCGATCTTGGCGGCCGTGTCCAGACCCAGCACGTGCGCGGCGTGCACCTCGGTCGCACACTCGGCCAGCGGGAACATCACCCCCTGGTGCTCGGTCAGCAGCTTCCCGAAGGACCGTCGCTCGTTCGCGTAGTCGAGCGCCTGGTCGAGGGCCCAGCGGGAGAGGCCCACCGACTTCGCGCTGTTGTACATCCGGCCCAGGTTGATGCCGCCCAGGCCGAGCCCGGCGGCCCGGCCCTCGGACCCGACCAGCTCAGCCGGCGTCACCGCCACCTCGTCGAGGGAGATGATCGAGTGATTGCCACCGGTCTCGCCATAGAGCCCGATCACGCTGTCGACCTTGAAGCCCGGGGCATCGGTATCGACCAGGAATGCGCTCAGGCCGCCACGGCGCTCCTCCAGCTCCGCGGCGTCGGTCACCGCGAAGACCAGACCGAAGTCGGCGTAGGGGCCGTTGGTGGTCCATTGCTTGGTGCCGGAGATCCGCCACCCACCCGCTCCGTCCGGCACCGCCCGGGTACGCATCGCCCAGGCGTCCGACCCGGCCTCGGGCTCGGACATCATGAAGCACATCGTCTTCTCGCCGGACATCAGCAGAGGCAGCACTCGCTCACGCAGCTCGTCGCCGACGAGTCCGAACACGAAGCTCGGCCCCGTGGCCCAGTGCGCCAGTACCTCGTGTGCCAGCCACCGGTGCGGACCGCTGAGCCGGTAGATCAGCTCCCAGGCGGCGTAGGTCGGCACGGCACCCTGTCCACCGCCACCCAGGTCCGCGGGCACGGTCATGGTGAAGAACCCTGCCTCGGCGGACGCCGTCCGTACCCGGCGTCGCAAGTCCTCGACGGCGGGAACGTGGCGACCGTCCACGCCGTAGCGCTCGCGCGGGTCGTTGAGCACGTCGGCGAACTGCTCGTGAAGCGGGAACACCTCGGCCTTCAGAAAGCCCTCGAGGCCCCGAAGGATCGCTGTCGTCTCCTCGGCCAGTTCCATGTGCGTTGCTCCTTATATAGAACGCAGTTCATGATATAGAATAGCAGACTCAGGCGCCGGCTTGTTGCTGCCTGGTTGCTGGCGGGCCCGACACCTAGGAGAACCAGACCCATGACACACGAGCCAGGCGGCGCCGTTCTAGTCCGTGAGCGGGACGGAGTCCTGACGATCACCATCAACCGTCCTCGGAAGCGCAACGCGGTCAACCGCGAGGTGGCCGAGGGCATCTCCGCGGCCCTCGATCGCCTCGACAGCGAGCAGGCGCTACGAGTCGGCGTGCTCACCGGCGCGGGTGGCACCTTCTCGTCCGGCCTCGACCTGGGCGCGTTCGCCCGGGGCGAGTCGGCGCGTTCGGCCACCCGCGGATTCGCCGGCATCGTGGAGTGCCCCCCGCTCAAGCCGCTGATCGGCGCCGCCGAGGGCTGGGCGGTCGGCGGCGGCCTGGAGATCCTGCTGTGCTGCGACCTGCTCGTGGCCGCGCGGACCGCGCGCTTCGGCCTGCCCGAGGTCACCCGGGGACTCGTCGCGCGAGGCGGTGGGGCGATCAGGCTCGTCCAGCGACTGCCACGGGCACGCGCGCTGGAGATGCTGCTGACCGGGGAGCCGATGACGGCCGACGAGGCCCACCATTTCGGACTGGTCAACCGGGTGGTTCACGAGGGCCAGGCTCTCCAGCATGCGACGGAGCTGGCCGGCCTCATCGCCGCCAACGCACCGCTCGCGGTCGAGGCCTCCAAGCGGGTCACCCTGGAGTCGGCACAGTGGCCGGCAGACGAGGCGTTCGCCCGCCAGGGCGCCATCGTCCAGCCGGTCTTCGACTCCGCCGACGCCCGGGAAGGCGCACTCGCCTTCGCGGAGCGTCGGCAGCCACGCTGGTCGGGCCGGTGAACGGCAGGACCGGCACCGCCCTCAGCGGCGTACCGGCGTAGCCGCCCCGAAGCGGCGGCCGAAGCGGGTGAGCCCCCAGACGAAGAGCCGGTCCACGGTGAGCCCGAGCGCGCCCAGGACGACCAGCGCCGCGAACACGGTGCGCAGGTTGGTGGTCGCCATCCCGGTGGTGACCAGGACCCCGAGACCTCGCGGCGCGCCCAGCATCTCGGCGGTGACCACCGTCATGAACGCGTTGCCGATCGCGATCCGCACGCCGGCGGCGATGTAGGACGCCGATCCCGGCAGGCTCACCAGCCAGAACCGCTGGCCGACGCCGGCGCCGAGCGAGGCGGCCATCCGCAGCTTGTCCCGCGGCACCGAGCGGACGCCCGCCGCGGTGTTGACGGCGATCACGAAGATGCAGGTGTAGACGATCAGCGAGACCTTGGCCGGCTCACCGGTGCCCAGCCACAGCAGGACCGGGGCGTACCA
>CAZTHV010000058.1:11462-13300 GCA_964613165.1 uncultured Marmoricola sp. | reverse complement strand
CGCCGAGGACGGCATCGTGCTGGTCGACCAGGACCGTTGCCGCGGCTGGCGGATGTGCGTGTCCGGCTGCCCGTACAAGAAGGTCTACTTCAACCACAAGACCGGCAAGGCCGAGAAGTGCACCTTCTGCTATCCCCGCGTCGAGGTCGGCATCCCGACGGTGTGCTCGGAGACCTGCGTGGGCCGGCTGCGCTATATCGGCCTGGTCCTCTATGACGCCGACAAGGTGCTCGAGGCCGCGTCGGTCGAGGACGAGCACGCGCTGTACGACGCGCAGCGGGCCTGCTTCCTCGACCCGGAGGACCCGGAGGTGCAGCGCGCCGCCGAGGCGGCGGGCATCCCCGGCGACTGGGTCGAGGCGGCCAAGAGGTCGCCGGTATGGGCGCTGATCAACAAGTACGAGGTCGCGCTGCCACTGCACCCGGAGTACCGCACCATGCCGATGGTCTGGTACATCCCGCCGCTCTCCCCGGTCGTCGACGTGATCAAGGAGACCGGCCACGACGCGGAGGACCGGGGCAACCTGTTCGCCGCCATCGAGGCGCTGCGCATCCCGGTGGAGTACCTCGCCAACCTCTTCACCGCGGGCGACGTCGAGCCGGTCAACCGGGTGCTGCGCAAGCTCGCGGCGATGCGGTCGTACATGCGCGACCTCAACCTCGGCCGCGACCCCGACGAGTCCATCCCGGCCGAGGTCGGCATGGACGGCGAGTCGATGTACGAGATGTTCCGGCTGCTCGCCATCGCCAAGTACGACGAGCGCTACGTCATCCCGCCGGCGCACGCCGAGCAGGCGCATGCCCTGGAGGAGCTGGCCACCGAGTGCGCGGTCTCCGACTACGAGACCAACCCGGCGCTCTTCGGCGAGGGCTCGGGTGGCCTCACCCCGGTGGCGGTGGAGAACATGACCATGCTGCGCAACCGGCAGCAGGCCGACACCCTGGCGTCGCCGACGGACAAGCGCTCCCGGGTCAACCTGCTCAACTGGGATGGCAAGGGCAATCCGGAGGGGCTGTTCCCGCCGGCGCCCGAGGTGAACGACCCGGCCGCGGAGATCGACGGGCCCGTCGGGCGGACGCGACCCGTGGAAGGCGGTGATCGCTGATGGCCGGGATCCTCACCCGCAACCGGCGCCGGGAGAGGCGCTCGGCCCGGCACGCCGACGTGCGCCCCGTCTGGGCGGCCTGCTCGGCGCTGCTGGACTACCCCACCGAGGAGCTGCTGGCCTCGCTCGACGACATCGCCGCCCTGGGCGACCCCCATCTGGAGGCGTTGCTCGGCCACCTGCGGTCCCGGCCGTTGACCGAGCTGCAGCAGGAGTACGTCCAGACCTTCGACCACACCCGCAAGTGCGCGCCGTACCTCACCTACTTCTCCTACGGCGACACCCGGCGCCGGGGCCTCGCCCTGGTCCGGTTCAAGGAGGCCTATCGCGAGGCCGGGGTGGAGCTGGGCGGCGACCCCGGGACCGACGAGGAGCTCCCGGACCACCTCTGCGTGGTGCTGCAGTTCGGCGCGCTGGTCGACCGCGACGGTGCCTGGCGACTGCTCAACGAGCACCGGGCGGGCGTGGAGATGCTGCGGCTGGCGCTCGCCCGCTGGGACGACGGCGCCGGATCGCCCTGGCTCGGCGTGCTGCAGGCGGTGTGCGCGACGCTCCCGGTGCTGCAGGGCGACGAGGCCGACGCCGTCCGCCGGCTGGTCGAGGAGGGCCCACCCGCCGAGCAGGTCGGCCTGCAGGCCTATGGCACCGATCCGACAGTCGCTCCGGACACCTCGCCGCCCCTGATCGCGCCCGCCCAGATACTGGACGCGAACGGGAACAGCCCAGCCAGCGT
>CAZTHV010000058.1:0-11452 GCA_964613165.1 uncultured Marmoricola sp. | reverse complement strand
CCCAGATCCCCGTAGGAGCGCCCCGATGAGGACGGTGAACCAGTGAGTCAGCCCGTGCACGACTTCCTCTGGGTGATCCTGCCCTACATCTGCCTGAGCGTCTTCGTCATCGGCCACTGGTGGCGCTATCGCTACGACAAGTTCGGCTGGACGACCCGGTCCTCCCAGCTCTACGAGAGCCGGCTGCTGCGCTGGGGCAGCCCGATGTTCCACTTCGGCATGCTCGGCGTCGTCGGCGGGCACATCGTCGGCCTGTGCGTCCCGCAGTCCTGGACCGACGCGGTGGGGATCAGCGAGACGGCGTACCACTGGGTCGCGATGATCGGCGGGATCATCTCCGGCGTGCTCACCGTCGCCGGGATGGTGATCCTGATCTACCGCCGCCGGATGACCGGCCCGGTCTTCAGCGCGACCACGCCGATGGACAAGGCGATGTACGCCGTGCTGGGCACCGTGATCGCCCTGGGCATGTGGAACACGCTGGCCTCCGGCCTCTTCGGCGTCGGCGCGGTCGAGGGCCACGCCTACAACTACCGCGAGGGCGTCTCGGTGTGGTTCCGCAGCATCTTCGAGCTCTCCCCCGACGCGGACGCGATGTCGGGCGCGCCGCTGGGCTTCCAGCTGCACGCGCTGACCGCCTGCCTGCTCTTCGCGCTCTGGCCGTTCACCCGGCTGGTGCACGTCTTCAGCGCGCCGGTGGGCTACCTGACCCGGCCCTACATCGTCTATCGCAGCCGGGACGACTCGCCCGCCGGCAGCCGCGCCCCCCAGCGCGGCTGGGAGAAGACCGACGCCTGATCATGGGGAGCTGAGCCATGTGTGAGTACTGCGGATGCCGGCAGATCCCGCCCTTGGCCGAGTTGATGGACGAGCACTTCGCCCTGCTCGACATCGGCGCGGTGCTCGACCTGGCCCTGCGGCACGGCGACCACGCCCGGGTCACCGAGGCACTCACCCTGCTCGCCCGTCGGCTGGAGACACACGTGACCCGCGAGGAGGAGGGCGTCTTCACCGCCATGCGTGCCATCGGCGAGTTCGTCGGGGAGATCGACGACCTGGAGCAGGAGCACATCGACTTCGCCGCCGACCTGACCGAGCTGATCGCGCTCGACCCGCGGGATCCGGAGATGGCCGGCCGGGCCGCGGCGATGGTGGCCCACCTGTCGGAGCACATCGACCGGGAGAACCTCGGGATCTTCCCGGTCAGCGTGGTCAGCCTGGGCAAGACCGGCTGGGACACGGTGGCGGCGGCGCACACCACGCACCCCACCTTCCTCGACCGGGCCGGCCTCGAGCCCAGCCTCGACCCCGGCCCCCTCGTCACCGGAGAGTGAGCGAGTCGATATTACATAGGCTTCCTATGTAATATCAGTGGGTGACCTCGCGCGATCCCGTCGTCCTCGGCGGCGAGCTGACCATGTACGCCGCCCGGCTGGTCCGCGCGATCCGGGCGCGCGGGGCGGCGCCGGCGGGTGTCGGCGTGCTCTCGGTCCTCGACCAGCGCGGCCCGTCGACCGTGACCGTGCTCGCGGCGGAGTACGGCTGCTCCCAGCCGACCATGTCCGGCCTGGTCGCCGATCTGATCTCGCGGGGGTGGGTCGCCAAGCACCCCGATCCCGCCGACGCCCGGGCCAGCCTGGTCCGGTTCACCGAGGCCGGCCGCGCCGTCCTGGCCGACGTACGCCGGCAGCACGGCGAGCTCATCGTCGGGCGGCTGCGCCGACGCCGGGCCGCTCACCCCGATCGCACGGTGGCCGACCTGGCCACCGCCGTCGCCGTCCTGCGCGATGTGCTGGACGAACCTCCGAAGGAAGACTCGTGAAGCTGAACCAACCGCGCGCGGTGTGGGCCGTCGCGTTCGCCTGCGTCATCGCCTTCATGGGCATCGGCCTGGTCGATCCCATCCTCAAGCCGATCGCCGACGAGCTCGGCGCCTCGCCGAGTCAGGTGTCGCTGCTGTTCACCAGCTACATGGCGGTGATGGGCGTCGCGATGCTGGTGACCGGCGTCGTCTCCAGCCGGTTCGGGAGCAAGCGCACTCTCCTCGCGGGTCTGGCGCTGATCATCGTCTTCGCGGGCCTGGCCGGCGCCTCCGACACGGTCGGCGCCATCGTCGGCTTCCGGGCCGGCTGGGGTCTGGGCAACGCGCTGTTCATCGCGACCGCGCTGGCCACCATCGTCGCCTCCGCGCGTGGGTCGGTCGCGCAGTCGGTCATCCTCTTCGAGGCCTCGCTGGGACTCGGCATCGCGATGGGCCCGATCGTCGGGGGGCAGCTCGGCGAGATCTCCTGGCGAGCGCCGTTCTTCGGCGTCTCGGTGCTGATGGGCGTCGCCCTGATCGCGACGGCACTCTTCCTCCCGCCCACGCCGCCGGCTCCCCGCAAGACGTCGCTGGCCGATCCGTTCCGGGCGCTGCGTCACCGCGGCCTGCTGACCCTGGCGCTGACCGCGCTCTTCTACAACGTCGGCTTCTTCACCCTGCTGGCCTTCACGCCGTTCCCGCTGGACATGTCCGCCTCGCAGGTCGGCTGGATCTTCTTCGGCTGGGGAGTGCTGCTGGCGATCACCTCGGTCTGGGTGGCGCCGATCCTGGAGAACCGCTTCGGCGCGGTCGCCACGATCATGGCCTCGCTCTCGCTCTTCGCGCTCACCCTCGCGACGATGGCGATCTGGACCGACTCGCGCACCGTCCTGGTGGTCGGCGTGGTGGTCTCCGGTGCCTTCCTCGGTGTCAACAACACCGTCATCACCCAGGCGGTCATGACCTCCGCGCCCGTCGAGCGGTCGGTGGCCTCCGCGGCGTACTCCTTCGTCCGCTTCTCCGGCGGCGCCGTCGCCCCCTGGGTGGCCGGCAAGCTCGGTGAGCACGTGAGCATCCACGCGCCGTTCTGGATGGGCGCGATCGCCGTGGTGATCGGCGTGCTGATCCTGGCCGGCGGCCGCCGCCACCTGGTCACCCAGCCGCCCGCCCCGCACAGCGTCGAGGAGGCCGAGCAGGTCGCCGTCGCCGACGTCGGCTGAGCAACGCCGGTCGCTCGGGATCAGGGAGGATCGCAGTCACCACGTGACTGCGATCCTCCCCGTACCTGCCGGTTCCTCACGAGGTCTTGCGGGTCGCCCACTCGCGCAGCCGGTCGATCCGCGCCTGGAGCTGCGCGGCGCTGGCGACGGCGGCGGCCGGGCCGCCGCACTCCTTGCGCAGCGCGGCGTGGGTGACGCCGTGCGGCTGGCCGGTGCGGTGGTTCCAGGCGGCGACCAGGCCGTTGAGCTCGCGGCGGAGGACACCGAGACGCTCGTGGACGGTGACGTCGCGCTCGGCCTCGCGGGCCGGATCGGGTGCCGACGCGCCGGGAGTGCGAGTGCGCTGCCGCTGCTGCAGCAGGTGCCGCACCTGATCCGCGTCGAGCAGCCCGGGGATTCCGAGGAAGTCCATCTCCTCCTCCGAGCCCGCCTGCACCTCTCCGGCGTGCCCGAACTCGGCGCCGTCGTAGAGGACGTGGTCGAAGGTCGCCTGGGAGCCGAGTGCCTCGAAGGAGAGCTGCTCCAGCTCGGCCGAGGCCGCCTCGCCGGTCTCGGCCTGCCGGAGCAGGTCCTCCTCGGCGGCGAACAGGTCGCCCTCGTCGGCGATCCGGCGGCCGAGCACGTGATCGCGCTCGACCTCCATCTCGGCGGCGTTGCTGAGCAGAGCCGGGCTGGAGGGCAGGAAGATCGACGCGGTCTCGCCACGCGAGCGAGCCCGGACGAAGCGCCCCACCGCCTGGGCGAAGAACAGCGGCGTCGCCGTGGTGGTGGCGTAGACGCCGACCGCCAGCCGAGGCACGTCGACGCCTTCGGAGACCATCCGCACCGCGACCATCCAGCGCTGGTCGCCCTCGTTGAACCGCTCGATCCGCTTCGAGGCTGCCTTCTCGTCGGAGAGCACGATCGTCGGCTTCTCGCCGCAGACCTTGGCCAGCAGCGCGGCGTACGCCCGGGCGGAGTCCTGGTCGGTGGCGATCACCAGGCCGCCGGCATCGGGCATGACCCGGCGCACCTCCGTCAGTCTGGTGTCCGCGGCCCGTAGCACTGCGGCGATCCAGGCGCCCTCCGAGTCGAGCGCGGTCCGCAGCGCCTGGGCCGCCAGGTCCTTGGTCAGCGGCTCGCCGAGTCGCGCGGAGACCTCGTCGCCCGCCCGGGTCCGCCACTGCAGGTCGCCGCTGTAGGCCCAGAAGAGGACCGGCCGCACCACGTGGTCGCGCAGCGCGTGGCCGTAGCCGTAGGTGTAGTCGGCCGCCGAGCGCGGGATGCCGTCCGGACCCGGCTCGTAGGTCACGAACGGGATCGGGTTGACGTCGGAGCGGAACGGCGTGCCGGTCAACGAGAGCCGGCGCCGGGCCGGCTCGAAGGCCTCCCGGATCGCCTCTCCCCACGAGAGCGCGTCGCCGGCGTGATGCACCTCGTCGAGGATCACCAGCGTCTTGAACCGCTCGGTCCGGATCCGGTGCGCCAGCGGATTGGCGGCGACGCCGGCGTAGGTGAGGGCCACGCCGACGTAGTCGCCGCTGGTGCGGCCCTTGCCGCCCGAGTACGCCGGGTCCAGCGGGATGCCCACGCGCGCCGCGGCCTGCGCCCACTGCACCTTGAGGTGCTCGGTCGGCGCCACCACGGTGATCCGGTCGACCACCCGCCGGCCGAGCAGGTCGGCCGCGACGGTCAGCGCGAAGGTGGTCTTGCCGGCGCCGGGAGTCGCCACCGCCAGGAAGTCGCGCGGCTCCAGCGCGCGGTAGCGCTGGTAGGCCTCCGTCTGCCACGCTCGCAGGCTCGATGCCGTGCCCCACGCCGCCCGCGCCGGATAGGCGGGCGAGAGGTCGAGCGGTGCTTGCGGAGTGGGCTCTCCCGTCATCGAGCCGTCATCGAGCCCGGTAGCGGGCGAACATCGCGTGCATCCGGATCACCTGACCCGGCGTGAAGTGGTTCATGCACGAGTCCAGCGAGTAGTCCATGAAGTTGTGGATCGGATCCGGCGCACCGTCGTTGATCACCTCACCGGTCATGCCGTCGACCGGGCAGGTGTTGATGCCGATCCTGCAGCCATAGCTGGGGCCTGCCTCCGCGGGCGTGTCGGCCACGCCGTCGAGGTCCCGGCATCCGCCCTCGAAGGTGTGGTACAGACCCAGCCAGTGGCCGGCCTCGTGGATGACCGTGTCACCGAGGTTGTAGCCGCGAGCCCGTCCGCCGGGGAGGCCGGCGACGTTGACGGTGATCCCGTCCAGCTTCTTGCGGCCTCGGTACTGCCAGGGGAACCGGGCGACGCCGAGCAGGGCGGCACCCCTGATCCGCGCGTCCTTGATGTAGATGTTCAGCGTCCGGGCCTTGCCGCGGTGCAGCTTCTTGTGCATCCGCGTGTCCGCCCGGGTGCCCGGACGGGAGTGGTACCAGGAGTCGTTCTTGGTGATCTTGATCTTGCGCAGCTTGAACCGGAAGCCGCTGTCGGCCATCGAGGAGTTCTGTGCACCGGCGAAGCCCTTCTTCAGGATCCGGAACACCTTGCGGGCGCCCTTGCGCTTGACGTTGCGGTCCTTGCGGTGCGTCCCGTGGATCACGTGGATCCGCACCGGGATGGTCACCCGGGGGGTGGCGGCGAGGCGCTGGGCGACCTGGACGGCCGTGACCTCCGAGGCGATCGCCCGCTCGACCTGGGCCCGCTCGGCGGCGCCGATCGGGTCGTGGTCGGGCAGCTGGCGCCAGATCGGGACCGGCCCCGCCTGCACCGGCTTGCACGGTGCCACGACAGGTGCGACGGCCGGGGGCGCGACGGCGCCGGCTGGCGAGACCAGGGTGCCCGAGAGGACCACGGCCAGGGCCACCACCCCCCAGCCGGCCACGAGGCGGCGGATCACTCCTCGTCTCCGCCTTCGCGCATGCTCTCCCAGATCTCCTGGCACTCCGGACAGACGGGGTACTTCTCCGGGTCCCGGCTGGGCACCCAGACCTTGCCGCACAGGGCGACCACGGGAGTGCCGTTGACCATGGCCTCCATGAGCTTGTCCTTGGGCACGAAGTGGGACAGTCGCTCGTGGTCGCCGTCGTCGAGAGTCCGGCGCTCCTCCTCGATGCGGCGGTCCTCCAGGACATCGGTCCCGAAGCCCGCGGTCCGTGGCGCGCTCATTGGATCATCCTAACCAGCCCGGCCCGTGACCTGCGCGCCCTACCGGGTCAGTTCATCCGCGGGTCGGCCGGGAGCGTGGCCAGCATCGCCAGCCGGCCGCCCTGCCGCCGCAGCACCCGGGTCCACAGCGCCTCGGGGCTGGAGAGGAACGCGTCGCCCGGCTCGCCGTCGACGACGTACCAGGCGCCCTCGGCGATCTCCTCCTCCAGCTGACCGGGCGACCAGCCTGCGTAGCCGGCGAAGATCCGCAGCGCTCCGAGCGCATCGGCGAGCACCGGGACCGGGGTGTCCAGGTCGACCAGGCCGGTGGAGCCCGCAACCCGCCGCCAGCCCATCGGCTCCTCTGCGCCCGCGTCGGCGACGCGGGCGATCCCCAGGGCGCAGTCGGGCTCCACCGGACCACCGCGGAAGAGCACGTCGGGATCCGGGCCGATGCCGGCCCAGTCGGCGAGCACCGCGCCCACCTCGACCTCGCTGGGGCGGTTGAGCACGACGCCGAGACAACCGCCCTGGTCCGCCTCGAGCAGCAGGACCACGGTGCGCGCGAAGTTCGGGTCGGCCAGCGACGGCGCCGCGACCAGCAGCCGTCCCGGTGCCGGCGACAGCACCCGGAACGCCGCGCCCGGAGCCCACTCCCCTGCCATGGGGAAATCCTCGCACGCACCCGGAATCGGCTCGACGGGGCTGCGAGCCGTTCTCGGAGCCGGCGATGTGACGAGCACTACACTGGCCGCGATGTCCACCCGATCCCCCGCCGAGAAGATCCGCTCCACCCTGCCCGAGATGGCCGAGGTGGCCGAGGTGGTCAGGGCACCCAAGAAGGCGCCCGACAAGGTCTCCGGCAAGCTCACCGGGCTCTCCCGGCGCCAGCAGTACTCCGCCTCGACCAAGCGCGCGCTCATCGACGTCGCCGCAGCGCTCTTCGCCGAACAGGGATACGCCGCCACCAGCCTGGACGCGATCGTCGCGGGTGCGCGGGTGACCAAGGGTGCCCTCTACCACCACTTCAGCGGCAAGCAGGCCGTCTACGAGGCCGTCTTCGAGAAGATCGAGTCCGACGCCTTCAAGCGGATCACGAAGGCGCTGCGCCGGTCCCGCGACCCCTGGGAGAAGGCCGACCTCGGGCTGCGCGCGTTCCTGGAGGTGGTCCAGGACCCGGCGTACCAGCGGGTGGTGATCCAGGAGGGACCTGCGATCCTCGGCTACGAGCGCTTCCGCGAGCGGGAGGAGCGCTCCAGCTACGGCCTGGTCCAGGAGATCGTCGAGGTGGTCCTCTCCTCCTCGCCGTACGAGCTCAGCGAGGAGATGACCGAGACCTTCGCCCGGATCTTCTTCGGCGCCATGTCCGCCGCCGGGGAGAGCATCAACAGCGCGCCCGACCCCGCGGTGGCGGCGGTGCAGGTCGAGGCGGCGCTCACCTTCATCCTCGCCGGCCTCCGCTCGCTCGCGGAGAGCGGCGTCCTGCTCACCGACCCCGAGGCCTTCCTCGCCACTGCGCGTGGGCAGGTGCCCGCCGGGGACCAGGACCACCGGGACTGATCCTGACGCTGGCCGGGCTCAGGCTGGAAGGGCTCAGGGCTGGAAGGCGACGCTGCCACCGCTCTTGTCGTTGGGCAGCAGCTCGATCCATACGTGACCGGCCGGCACCTTCAGGTCTCCCGCGGCCGTGGACAGCTCCAGAGGGGCGTCTCTGGTCGGCTTCACCCAGGTGCCCCTCACCATCTGGCCGTTGTGGAACAACAGCAGCTTGCCGCGGCCGAAGAAGAGCGTCTCGGGGACCGGGTTGCCGGCGGGATCACGGTAGCCGGCGTCGCCCTCCCGGATCCGGAGCACCAGCACCGAGTCGGCCCGGAAGCGGTCGCCCTGGCCGGCATGGGTGTTGGTGTTGTCGTACTTCTTCGCGGCTGGGTCGAAGGCGAACGTGGTCGTCGTCGCCCGGCTGAACCGGACCTGGATCTTGCTGGCCGGCTTCACGCCCGCGAAGTCGCCCTCCTGGCCCCACGGCAGGTAGCTGGCCGGGACGACCGGCTTCTTCTTCAGCGACTTGGCCAGGTCGGGCAGCCGCACGAAGAGGTTGTACGGCGCCCGCCGCGAGCGCTCGCGGTAGTAGCCCGGACCGCCCTCGGTGAAGTAGGTGACGCCCGCCTGGTTGAGCCGGCCATAGGTCGGCGGAGCCGCCCCGCTGGCGACCAGCACCGCGTGGGTCGGCTTGACCACGCCGATGTCCGAGGCACGCGCGGACCGGACCGGGCCGACCGTCTGCGGGAGCTTGGAGTAGAACATCGCCGCCAGGCGGGTGATGCCGCCCTCGACCAGCTCCTCCACGACCATGTCCGCCTTGCCCAGACCGACCTGCGGCTGGCTGGCGTAGGTGTTGTCGATCTTGACCACCATCACCGGATGCTTCGGTGTGTCCGCCGGCGCCGGCAGGCCGGTCAGCGGCCACACCGCGGCGAGCTGGGTGCCCTCCTGCGTCGCCTGCGACTCCGGCTCGGGGTCGCTGGCCTCCTTCTTCTCGCTGCCACCGCAGCCGGCGAGCGCGAGGCTCGCCGCCAGGGCAAGCGCGAGGGCGGACAGGGAGGTCCTGGTCTGCAACATGTTCTCTGGTCCTAGTCAGGTGTCGCGGGCACGGCGTCCAGCCAAGTGTGCAGGAGCCCCGGTCGGGATCCGCGCAGGACAGGCCGCGAGGGTCACGGTCGGGCCGATCAGCAGGCCGGCCATCAGGCCACCAGTCACCAGGCCGAGGGGTCAGATCTTGGCGCCGCCGTCGACGTACAGCGTCTGACCGGTGATGTAGGACGCCTCGTCGCTGCACAGGAAGGCCGCCGCGGCGGCGATGTCCTCCGGCACCCCGACGCGCTTGACCGGGTTGGCCTCGGCGTTGAGCCGGCGGAACTCGTCGATGTCCATCTTCAGCCGTCGCGCGGTGTCGTCGGTCATCTCGGTGGCGATGAAGCCCGGCGCGATCGCGTTCACGTTGACTCCGAACGGCCCCAGCTCCAGGGCGAGGGTCCGGGTGAAGCCCTGGACGCCGGCCTTGGCGGCGGAGTAGTTGGCCTGGCCGCGGTTGCCGTCGGCCGAGACGCTGGAGAGGTTCAGGATCTTGCCGTACTTCTGCTCCACGAAGGTCTTCTGGGCCGCCCGACTCACCAGGAACGCACCCTTGAGGTGCACGTTCATCACCGCGTCCCAGTCGTCCTCGGTGAGCTTGAAGAGCAGGTTGTCCCGGGTGATGCCGGCGTTGTTGACCACGACGTGCAGTCCGCCGAGCTCGGTCAGCACCCGAGCGACGGCAGCCTCCACCGAGGCTGCGTCGGTGACGTTGCAGCCGATCCCGACGGCCTTGGCCGCGCCGACGTCATCCGCCGTGACCTGTGCCTGGCTCTCGTCGAGGTCCAGGATCGCCACGGCGGCGCCCTCCTCGGCGAAGCGGCGGGCGATCCCCGCGCCGATGCCCCGGGCCGCCCCGGTGATGACTGCGACCCGTCCGTCGTACCGACCCATGTGCTGCTCCTTCTCGTTGCCCTCGTTGCCATCGGGCGGCCACTGCCGCCGCGGCCACCCTAGGACAGGCGGACGTCATCCGAACGGTGGCCTCCGACCTCCGGTTCGGATGACGGCCCCTCGGACGCACCCACGCCGGAGGGGCGCCGACCGATCGGTCAGGCGGCGGCTACGATGCGCGGGTGGGCAAGGCCGACTTCAGGTTCGCAGGGCTGTGCGCGGTGCTGCTGACGATCGCGATGCTGCTGATCAGCTGGATCCACAACCTGCCCATGCGCGACCCCGACGGCGGCTGGATCCCGTTCTCGATCCGGCTGCCGATGATCGTGGTGATCGCCTGGCTGCTCGACGTCCTGCCCCGGGCGATCGTCCGCACCGGACGCGACTGGCGCAGCGCCCCCCGACGTACCCGTGAGGTCGTCACCGAGCGCTGGACCCGCGATCACCTGATCTTCGCGGTGACCGGTCTCGCGGCGTGGTACGCCTGCTACGCGACCTTCCGCAATCTCAAGAGCTTCGTCCCGTTCGTCAACGACCGCATCCACGACGAGGCCTTCGCCCGCCTGGATCGGCTGATCTGGTTCGGACACGACCCCGCCGCCGTGCTGCACTCGCTCTTCGGCACCGGTCTGGCGGCGGAGTTCTTCTCCGCGATCTACGTCATCTGGCTGGGGCTGATCCCGGTCAGCCTGGCGATCGCGCTGATGTGGACCCGCGCGCCGGCGGCGGGCTCGTGGTTCGTGACCGCCATCGCCGTCGACTGGATGCTCGGGGTCGCCGTCTACTTCGCGATGCCGACCCTGGGACCGATCTACTCACGGCCGGAGATGTTCGAGGGCCTGCGGCGCACCTTCACCACCACGCTCGAGGACAATCTGCTGCGCGATCGTCTCGACGTGCTCGCCGATCCGCACGCGAGTCGTGCCGTGCAGACGATCGCCGCCTTCCCCTCGCTGCACGTCGGCGTCATGGTGACGGTGTGCCTGCTGACGATGTACCTCGGCTTCCCACGCTGGATGCAGGTCGTCGCGTGGGCCTTCCTGGCCCTCACGGTGCTGGCCACCGTCTACCTGGGCTGGCACTTCTTCCTCGACGCCGTCGGCGGCGCGCTGGTCGGGACAGCCGCGGTCTGGATCGCGGCGTGGGGCACCGGCAACCACGTGCGCGGCCGGCCACGCCTGGTCGATCGCGGCACCCACGACGCCGCCGCGCCGCCCTCCACCGACCCCGCGGCCGAGGCTAGCCTGAAGAGATGAGCAGGATCTTCACCGCCAGCGTCGCCTCGGTCTATCCCCACTACGTGGCCAAGGTGGAGAAGAAGGGCCGCACGAAGACCGAGCTGGACCAGGTGATCTCCTGGCTCACCGGCTTCGACGAGACCGCGCTGAGCGAGCACCTCGCCGCGGGCACGACGTTCGAGGACTTCTTCGCCCAGGCGCGGCTCAACCCGAGCGCCTCCTCGATCACCGGCGTGGTCTGCGGAGTGCGTGTCGAGAGCGTCGAGGACCCACTGATGCGGAAGATCCGCTATCTGGACAAGCTCGTCGACGAGCTCGCCAAGGGCAAGTCCCTGGAGAAGGTCCTGCGGGCCTGAGCCGGGTCAGCCCAGCCAGGTGCGGAGCCGCCCCGCCACCGCAGCCGACTCCCCCGCGCCGGCGTACCGCGTCCGCGGCCAGAAGAACCCCTTGAGCCCGTCGCCCTTGGTACGCGGGACCACCGTCAGCCCAGCCAGGTGCGGAGCCGCCCCGCCACCGCAGCCGACTCCCCCGCGTCGGCGTACCGCGTCCGCGGCCAGAAGAA
>CAZTHV010000057.1:0-13356 GCA_964613165.1 uncultured Marmoricola sp. | reverse complement strand
GCCGTTCTCCAACACCCGCTCGGTGGTCGAGCTGGCCATCGCCGAGATCATCGCGCTGGCGCGGCGGCTCACCGAGCGCAACGGCGCCCTTCACGACGGCGTCTGGGACAAGTCGTCGGCCGGCAGCCACGAGGTCCGTGGCCGTACCCTCGGCATCGTCGGCTACGGCAACATCGGCTCGCAGCTCTCGGTGGTGGCCGAGGCACTCGGGTTGCAGGTCTACTTCTACGACACCGCCGAGAAGCTCGCGCTCGGCAACGCCCGGCGCTGCTCCTCGCTGGAGGAGCTGCTGGAGACCGTCGAGACGGTGACCCTCCACGTGGACGGTCGCGAGGGCAACGCCGGGATCTTCGGTGCGGAGCAGTTCGCCCGGATGCGCCCGCGCTCGCTCTTCCTCAACCTCTCCCGCGGCTTCGTCGTCGACTACGACGCGTTGCGCGAAGCCCTGCTGTCGGGGCAGGTCGCCGGGGCCGCCGTCGACGTCTTCCCGGTCGAGCCGAAGAACCGCGGTGACGCCTTCACCTCACCCCTGGTCGGGCTTCCCAACGTGATCCTGACCCCGCACATCGGCGGGTCGACCGAGGAGGCCCAGGAGGACATCGGCCGATTCGTCAGCACTCGGCTGTGCGACTACGTCCTGCGCGGCGTCACCAACCTGTCGGTCAACCTGCCCACGCTCTCGCCGCGGACCGAGGTGCCCGCCCAGCGGATCGCGCACGTCCACCTCAACACCCCCGGCGTGCTGGCCCACCTCAACCAGATCCTCGCTGCCCACGACATCAACATCGACGCGCAGGTGCTGGCGACCCGCGGCACCAGCGGATACGTCGTGACGGACACCCACTCGACGATCTCCGCCGACGTCCTGGCCGAGCTGAGCGGCCTGCCGGAGACCATCCGGCTGCGCGTCATCGACTGACCCGCCCGCCCCCGTCGAGGCGGGTGGCTGCTCAGCGGCGCCGGCCGGTGCCGAACACGCCGCGGACCACCTCCCGAGCCGCGGTGCGCATCACCTGGCGGAAGGTGGTCGAGCTCACCACCTCCTCGACCATCGACTTCTCCTTGCGCTTGGGCTTGGCCGGAGCCTTCGTCGCCGGAGCCTTCTTCTCGACGGCCTGCTTCTCCGCCGCCGCGGCCTCGGCGCCCGCCTCGAGCTTCTTGGCGAGGAGCTCGCGCGCGGACTCGCGGTCGATCGAGCTGGCGTACGTCGCGTAGAGCGGCGAGGCCTTCACCGCCTGCTCCATCGCCGCGGCGTCGGCCGGGGACATCAGCGACTCCGGGGCCCGCAGACGGGTCCAGGCGACCGGCGTGGGCGCGCCCTTCTCGTTCATCACGGTGACGATCGCCTCGCCGATGCCGAGGCTGGTGATCACCTGGCCGAGATCGGCGTACGCGCTGGTGGGGTAGGTGTTCACGGTCAGCTTGAGCGCCTTGGCGTCGTTGGGCGTGTGCGCGCGGAGCTGGTGCTGGACACGGGAGCCGAGCTGGGCCAGCACCTCGTCGGGCACGTCGGTCGGCGACTGGGTGACGAAGACGACGCCGACGCCCTTGGACCGGATCAGCCGCACCGTCTGGGCGATCGCGTCCCGGAACGCCTTGGAGGCATCGCGGAAGAGCAGGTGCGCCTCGTCGAAGAAGAAGACCAGCTTGGGCTTCTCGATGTCGCCGACCTCGGGCAGGTCGTGGAAGAGGTCGGCGAGCAGCCACATCAGGAACGTCGAGAACACCGCCGGACGGTCCTGCAGCCGCGGCAGCTCGACCAGTGAGATCAGGCCGCGGCCGTCCGAGGCGGTCCGCAGGAAGTCGGTGGTCTGGAGCTCCGGCTCGCCGAAGAAGGCGTCGGCACCCTGGTCGGAGAAGACGATCAGCTCGCGCAGCAGCACCCCGGCGGTGGCCGTCGACAGGCCGCCGAGCCCCTTCAGGTCCGGCTTGCCCTCCTCGGAGGTGAGGTACTTGATCACCTCGCGCAGGTCGGCGAGGTCCAGCAGCGGCAGTCCGGCCTTGTCGGCGTAGTGGAAGATCAGCCCGAGCGAGGACTCCTGGGTGTCGTTGAGCCCGAGCACCTTGCTGAGCAGGGTCGGGCCGAAGGCGCTCATCGTCACCCTCACCGGGATGCCCGTGCCCTCGCCGCCGAGGGCGAAGAACTCCACCGGGAAGCCGGTCGCCTGCCACTGCTGGCCGACCGAGGTGGTCCGGGCGAGCAGCTTCTCGCCGGCCTCGCCGGGGACAGAGAGGCCGGAGAGGTCGCCCTTGATGTCGGCGGCGAAGACCGGTACGCCCGCGGCGCTGAGCTGCTCGGCCATCAACTGCAGCGTCTTGGTCTTGCCGGTGCCGGTGGCGCCGGCGACGAGGCCGTGGCGGTTGAGCATGCCGATCGGGATCCTGATGTGCACATTCGTCAGGTCGTCGGCACCGGTCATCAGCGCGCCGAGCTCCAGGGCCGGGCCGGTGAACTGGTAGCCGGGCGCGACCGCGGCGCTGATCGGGTCGGCGGCCGGGACCGCTGGGCTGCCTTCTGCACTGGCCTCTGGGGCGGGCTGCTCCGTCATGGGGGGAGCGTAACGAAGCCGCTCCTGAGGGACTTCCTATGATGAGGTGATGATCTTCAAGCGCGTGGGAGACGGACGTCCCTATCCGGACCACGGTCTCGGGCCGCGCGACTGGGCCGCCCTGCCGCCGCGGCCGGTGCGCCTGGACGAGCTGGTCACCACCAAGGACACCCTGCAGCTGGCCGCGCTCCTGGACGAGGACTCCACCTTCTTCGGCGACCTGTTCGCCCACGTCGTGAAGTGGGGCGACGAGCTCTACCTGGAGGACGGGCTGCACCGCGCGCTGCGGTCCGCGCTGCAGCAGCGCCAGGTCGTGCACGCCCGGGTCCACGAGATCCCCCGTAGGGCCCGGTCGTGACCGGCCGTCACCTGACCACGACGGTGACGATGGGGGTGCTGACCGTCATCGTCGTCGTCATGGCCGTCTGGGGATACCGCGCCGCCACCGCGCCGTACGCCGACAGCAGCGGCTCGACCACGACGGGTCCGACCTGCCCGCCCGAACAGCAGAAGGTCACCGAGCAGCTGCGCCGCAAGGACGTGACCGTGAGCGTCTACAACTCCGGCAAGCGCAGCGGCCGGGCCCAGGCGACGCTCGACCAGCTCGAGGAGGGCGGCTTCAGGGCCGGCGCCATCGGCAACGCACCCGAGGGCCTCTCGGCCAAGCGGGCTGTCGTGTACGCCGCCGACCGCGACGACCCGGCGGCGAAGCTGGTCGCTCTCGCCTTCGGCCCGAAGACCGAGGTGCAGGCCAGCACCGACGAGCTCGGCCCCGGCATCGCCATCGTGATCGGCGACAAGTTCGAGCGGCTGGACGCCCATGCGCCCAAGCGGATCAAGCTCGCCGAGCCCGCGGTCGACTGCGTCGCCGCCGACTGATCAGGAGTCCAGCCACTGCGCGAGGCGACCGCGGAGGGAGACCGAGCGCAGGCGACGCTCGGTCTGCTCGCGCAGCTTGCGCGGAGTGACGACCAGCAGCTCGTCGCCGCGGCGCAGAACGGTGCGGTCCTGCGGGACCATCGTGGTGCCGTCCCGGACGATCAGGGAGACCGAGGCTCCCGGCGGCAACCGCAGCTCGCCCACCTCGACACCGTGCATCAGTGACTCCGCCGAGATGTTGATCATCAGCAGATCGGCGGTGACCCGGTCCAGCGGGGCGGCCTCGACGTCCAGCTCCCGCGGCTCGCTGCGCTGGGCGACCTTGAGCCAGCGGGCGACCATCGGCAGCGTCGGCGCGGTCAGCAGCGTGTAGATGACCACCATCACGAAGACGATGTCGAAGAGCTTCAGGGCGTCCGGGACCTGACGGGCCAGCGGGATCGTGGCCAGCACGATCGGGACCGCGCCGCGCAGCCCGGCCCAGCTGACGAAGGCCAGCTCACGCCACGGCATCGGCTGCACCACCGCGGAGGCGATCACCGACACCGGGCGGGCGACGAAGGTGAGCACCAGCCCGGCGACGACGGCCAGGACGATCTCCATCCCGGTGAACCGGCTCGGGGAGACCAGCAGCCCGAGCATCACGAACAGCCCGATCTGGGCCAGCCAGGCCAGCCCTTCGGCGAACGACCGGGTCGCGACCCGGTGGGGGAGCTCGGAGTTGCCCAGGATCAGCGCGGCGACGTACACCGCGGCGAACCCGGAGGCGTGGATCGTGGCGGCGGAGGCGTAGGCCAGGAGGGTCATGGCGAGCACGGTCAGCGGGTAGAGGCCCGACGCCGGGAGCGCGACCCGCCGCATCATCCAGGCTCCGGCGTACCCGACCGCCACGCCCACCAGGACGCCGACGATCAGCTCGAAGGCGACGTCGTAGGCCATCTCGCCGATCGTCTCGTGATGGCCGCTGCTGACCAGCACGACCAGCACCACCACGGGGGCGTCGTTGAGCCCGGACTCGGCCTCCAGCGTCGAGGTCAGCCGGCGTGGCAGCGGGACTCGTCGTAGCACCGAGAACACCGCGGCGGCGTCGGTCGGCGAGGTGACCGCACCGAGCAGGACGGCCAGCTGCCAGCTCATCCCGAAGGCATAGTGCGCCACCACGGCCACGACGCCGACACTGACCAGGACGCCGATCGTCGCGAGGGAGAGACCCATCCGCAGCACCGGCTTCATCTCCGGCCACTTGGTGGTCAGACCGCCCTCGGCGAGGATCAGGATGAGCGCCCCGAAGCCGAGGGCGTTGGCCAGCTCGGCGTCGGAGAAGTTCACCCCGAGGCCGATCTCCCCGATGCCGATGCCGATCAGCAGGTAGATCAGCAGACTCGGCAGCCCCGCTCCCACGGACGCCCGGACCGCCATGATCGCGACCAGCAACACCACGCAGCCAGCCAGAAGGGCCTGATTGAGCGTGTGCACGTCGAGCGTCACAAGCGGGGCTCCTCGGCGGTCGGCGGCGTGGCGACATTCTAGTGATCCCGCCGTCCGCCCTCGGCTCCGGTCCGCCGACCGAGCGCACCGCCTCCGAACCGAGCCGATACCGCGTCAGGAGGCGTTGATCGTCGCCCAGAGGCTCAGAAGGTCACATCGGGCGCGCTGGCGAGGGTGAAGACACTCCAGTCCCTGCCGTTGAGTCGGGCCTCGAGCCGATGGAGGTCGCCTTCGCTGTCAACCCAGTAACGCAGACTGCTCGTTGTGTCGCCGGTGGTCACGGGACCGGTCATCACGTCGACCTGCACACCCGCGACGGAATCGGAACGCACCCACTGTGCGCCGCTCTGCAGCAGCAGCTGGGGATTCTCGGGTCGGTCGTTGCCGAGGTTGACCAGGATGAGCTGAGCGGCCGCGACTGCGGAATCACTGGCTTTCAGGCCCATCGTGGTCCAGCCGGTCTTCGGGACTGGCAGAGGGGCACTGCTGCCGGTGTAGCTCTGGGCACTGACCTCGGCCTTGTTCCAGACGCTCAGGAAGCCGCCGCCCTGGCGCGGTCTGACGAGCCCGTAGCCCTTGTGGTCGACGGTATCGATCCAGCCGTCCAGCGTCAGGACGTCGTTTCCGGTGGCAATCGTGCTGGTGACCGCCACTGTCTTGGCCCGGTAGAGGTTGAACCTGTTGACAGCGAGCCGGTTGGCCTCCTCGGATGTCAGCGCCCGAGGCCCGCTCGGGCTCTCCCCAGGAGACGCGTCGCCTGTGCTGCCCGAGCATGCAGCCGTCAGCAACGACACCACGAGGAGCAGGACCAGCGGTAGCCCCGCCGTCCTTGACGTGGGTGTCGAGGCCTTGCTCACGCCGTCGCTCTCCCCCCGGGTTGCTTGGCGATGGGGTGTGGTGAGGAATTCTGCTCTACCTCACCACACCCCGTCCTGGCAGGGTCAGCTGTGTCTCCTACTGCGCCTGCGGGCGATCAGGAGCAGGAGCAGGCCGGTGGCGAGCAGGAGCCCCGCCGCGGCGAGCATGGCGCGGGACACGGACGTACCGGTGTCCGGGAGCCCCTCGCTGAGGGCTTCCGCGGCCGGGCTGGTGGCGTGGAAGCCGTCGGTGTCGGCCACCGTCCAGGGCCGTCCTGTCACCGGGTTGGTGGCCTGGACGGGCAGCCCGTCGGGTCCCAGAGTGGGCTGATCGGTCGGGTTGCCGTCCTGGTCGGCCGCGGGCGGCACGATCGTGGCGGTGACGTCGACGTGATCGGCGTGGTCCTGGTCCGGCGCCAGGGTGAGCTTGCCCTGACAGAAGAACGACGCACCGGGGGCGAAGAGCACCCCGTCGGGATTGCGCCAGGCGACCGACCCGTTGACGACGCCTGCGGTGGTGCCGTCGGGGAACGTGCAGCGGATCGTCGCGGTCTTGATCGCGGGACCGAAGTCGGTGACATCGGTGATCACCACGCTGGTCAGCCACGTGGTGCCGGTGTTGGTGACGACCCAGCGGACCTTCTGCGGCCCGGTGCTGGTCCCGCCCACGTTGAGCGGGTAGCCCGCCGCGTGGCCCATGTCGTTGGCGTCCTGACGGAGACCGGTCAGGGGCTTGGCCGGCGGGGTCCACGCCCCGTCGGTGCCCACGGCCGGGTCGGGCTTGTTCCCGTCGTACTTGATCACCTGGATGTCACCGGAGAACGCGTTGTAGGGGTTGTCGTCGCCGACCTGGGTCCCGGCCGGGGTGAGGGCCGCGACCTGAGCGACGTCGCGATGCGGCGCCGACTGCCCGTCCAGGGTCAGCTTCGAGGTGCAGGTGATCTTCCCGCCGGGCTGCCAGGTCGTGGTGCCCGGGGCGAACGTCGCCGCCCAGCGGACCGTCCAGGTCTTGGTGGCCGCGTCGTAGCTGCCACCGGCACTGGTGTTGTCGGGGAAGGTGCACGACATGTCCCTGGGTGCGGTTCCGGCCGTGGTGACGTCGGTGATCGTCACGTCGTGCAGCGGTGTCAGCGACGGGTTCGTCGCGACGGAGACGATGCTGCGGGTCTCCCCCGCCGGACTGTAGACCGCTCCCGTGGTGGTGGTGTCGGCGTCGTTGACGACGGTGTCGCCGTGCCCGTCGCCCTTGACGATGTCGATCTCGGTGGTCTGGGCGTGGAACGGGTCGTCGTCGCCGACCGTGACGTCGCTGGGCACCGGGTTGTCGTCGCCGTCGGTGGCGTACTCGGGCACCCCGTCACCGTCGAGAACGGGCTGGTTGTCATCGTCGAACAGCGGCTGCACGACGGTGCCGGTCACCTCCACGGTGTCGGCGTGCCGGGCGTTGGTCGGCAGGGTCAACGGGCCCTCGCAGAAGAACGACGCGCCCGGAGCCAACGGACCGGCCCATGGGCCCGTGGTGGTGAACGAGTAGGCGGCCGGACCACCCAGGTCCGACAGATCGCACGTCCAGGCACCCACATCGGGTCCGGTGCCGGTCGCATCGGTCAGGGTGACCTCGGTCAGCCAGGTGGCACCGGTGTTGGTGACCACCCACCGCACCGGCTGTTCCTCCCCGGCCGGGTAGTCGACCGCGTTCTGCCACGTGTTGGCGTCCTGGCCGGCGTCGGTCAACGGCTTGACCGGCACGGTCCAGCTGTTCGGGCCGGACCCGATCGCCGGGTCGGCCTGGTTCCCGTCGTACTTGATCACCTGGATGTCACCGGTGAACGCGTTGTAGGCGTCCTGATCGGTCGGACCGTCCGGAGTCGCCGGCGGCGGGTTGCCCGCATCACCGGGAACGCCGACCGGGGTCATGTTCGTGGTCACCGTGGCGGTGTCGGCATGCGGAGCGGCCGACCCCTCCAGCGTCAACGTGGCGGTGCAGGAGAACGACACCCCAGGTGTCCACGCGACCGGCGCGGCACCCTCGAACGTCTCGGTCCAATAGACCGTCCACGTGGTGCCGTCGAGCGTTCCCACGGTGGGGGCGACCTGTCCCGGGAACAGGCACGAGAGCCCCTCGACAGTGGTGTCCCCGACCGTGAGCTCGTCGGTCACCGTCACGTCGTAGAGGTCGGTGTCACCGTTGTTGGTCAGGTTCAGCACGATGTCGCGGGTCTCACCGGCCGCATAGGCCTGCCCGTCGTCCATCGTGTTCGCGTCGTTGACGATCACCCGGGTGGCTGAGTTCCCGTCCCCCTTGGTCAGCTCGACCGCCGGCACCGCGGTGTTGGCGTAGTACGGGTCGTCATCGCCGGGGTGCACGTCGGTCAGCACCGGGTCGCCGTTGCCATCGCTGGCCGGCTGGTCGGTGAACGGGTCGTTGCCGGCGCCTGGCGGCAGCGACGGGTCGTAGTCCGGGTTCGGCGCCGGCGCGATGACCGTGCTGCTCACGTTGGCCCGGTCCGCGTGCGTCGAGTCCTCCCCGGTGGCGTCCAACGTCAGCTCGCCGGTGCAGTAGAACGTGGTGCCCGGCTCCCACGGCCCGTCCCAGCTGGTGCCCGTGGCCGGGCCTCCCACGCTGGAGAAGTCGCAGCTGATGTTCGCCAGGTCCGGGCCGTCCAGAGTGTCGTCGATGATCTCGATCTCGCCCAGCCAAGTCGTGCCGGTGTTTGTCACGGCCCAGTCCACCGGGTGGGGCCCGGTGGTCGTCCCGGACGGTGTCACCACGTAGGTCACCGCCGTGCCCCCGTTGTTCGCGTCCCGCTCCGAGCCGTCCACGAGCGGCTTCTGCGGGATGCCGTCGCCGTCCTGGGCGGGGACGAAGTCGCCCCGGCCGTCGTACTTGACCAGCTGGATGTCGCCGGTGAACGCGTGGTAGCCGTCGCTGTCGCTCACCTCGGCACCGGTGTCCACATCGGTCGCAGTGACCGCAGCGGTGTCGGCGTGCGGCGCCGCGTCACCGGCCAGGGTCAGCGTCGCGGTGCAGGTGAACACCACGGTCGGCGCCCAGGTCTCCTCCGGCGAGGCGCCCTGGGTCTGGGCCCAGGTCACGGTCCAGACTCCTGCAGCCGGCGCGCCGGCGGTCGGGGCGCTGTGACCGGGGAACACGCACGACATCGCCGTCACGGTGCCGCCGGTGATGGTCGTGTCGGTGACCACCACGTCGCGCAGCTGGGTGGTGCCGGTGTTGGTGACGTCGAACGCGACGGTGCGTGACTCGCCAGGCTGATAGGCCAGCGCGTCAGCCGCGGTGTCGGCATCGCCGGCGACGGCACCGTCGGTGGTGTCGTACTTCTCGATGCCGACCGCCGGCGCGTGCTCGATGTAGCCGAAGTCGTAGGTCGGGTTGTCCTCACCGGGACCGCCCGTCGTCAGCGATACCTGTGGATAGAGCCCGCCGTCGGGCACCACTCCGTCGGAGTCGTGGGAGTCCTCACTGCCGGCGTTCGGAGTCGTCGGCAGCAGGTCCTCCAGTGGTCCACCGGGTGCGTAGTCGTCCGGGTTGTCCACCGCGATCGTGTAGTCGGTGCCGGGCTGCAGTCCACCGGTGACATTGGAGTCGTCGAACAGATAGGTGCCGTTCGGCGAGGTCGTGGTGGTGCCCACCAGAGTGCCGTCGCCGTCGTACAGGTGGACCGTGACGCCGCCGATCCCCGGCTCGCCGGCGTCCTGTACGCCGTCCCTGTCGGAGTCCAGCCAGACCCGGTTGCCGATCTGCAAAGGCGCCTCATCGCACAGCACCTCCAGGTCGGCCATGCCGCCGCCCTTGCCGAACCGGTCGACGGTGCCATCGTCGGTTTGCTCACCGAGCGCACCGGTTGGGCGGCCGCCGTCGCGGTTGACCGCGAGGATTCCCTGGGTCCAGAGGCCCTCTTCGGGGTCGATACCGGAGCCGACCAGATTGGGTTCGACTCGGGAGAGGGCGATGCCGCCGTAGAGCGCTTCGTGGTGGAAGCCGGTGCGGTACTCGCCGGTGTAGTACTCCCGGAAGGTTCTGACCTGGCCTCCGTTCGGGGCGCCGGCTCCGTTGTTGTCGGTGCACACGCTCCCTGCCGCCAGGGCCTCGCCGGCATAGTTCGGGTCGAGCACGAAGTCGCCGTCGGTCAGCTTGCAACCACGAACAAGGTCACCACCTGTTGCCGGATCGACTGTGGTGGTGAAGACACCGGTGGCCCGGGGGTTCATGGAGCCGTAGCCCACTTGGTCACCGAACCGGTCGCGGAAGCTGATGACCAGGTCGCCGTTGGTCTCCTCCACGATGTCGCCCAACATCGGCATCGGGTAGGTTGCGTTGCCGACATTGCCCAGTCCGTTGGCGTTGTCACAACCCGACGGGCTCTGCTCGTTGGGACCAGCCGGGAAGGCATCGATCCAGGAGAACCAGCGGCCCTCGGGAGTGCGGTTCAGGGTTCCGTTGCACCACGCATCGGTTCTGGCGATACCGCGACCGTAGGTCAGGGACTGATCGAGGACCTGGGCTCCGAACGCGCCGGTGGCCGGGTCGAACTCGTAGACATGGGCGGTCAACTGACTCATGTCCTGGTCGGTCTGACCGGAGCAGACCCCGCCGACGTAGCTGGTGCCCAGACCGACACCAGTGCCCATCGGACGCCAGTCCGCACCACAACCGGGATTGGGGATCGGGTAGGAACCGATGGAGGAGTCATCAGCCAGGTCGTAGACAAACACCGTCTTGTCGAACATGTTGACACCGAACAGATACCGGTTGTCGTTGGTGATGTCGATGTCGCCCAACGACTCCTTGCCGGCGTGGTCGTAGAAGCCGTAGTCCTGGTTGGTGTCCATGTCGTGGTTGTCGGCACCAGCGTTGGGGACGGTCGCGAACTGACTGGTCGTACCGGTCAACGGGTAGGTCGTCGAGGTCAGGTCGGTCACGTAGAGACCACCCGGTCCGGCCGGACCATAGGCGGAGGCACGCTTGGCGTAGGCCGCGGAGAAGATCCGCTGGCGCTCACGGTCGTAGGCGATGCCGTACACGACACCGGTGTCAGCCTTGGTGGCGAGCGCGATGTCGTTCTGGTTGAGCCGATACGGGGTTGAGATCAACGTCTTCTCGGTGGCGGGGCTGATCGCACCCGGCGCCGCGTCCCAGGGTTGCACCGCGTCGCAGACGGCGGCGTTCTCTTGGCAGTAGTAGGGCGGGTACCAGAACGAGGTGTTGACGTAGGCGTTCTGGCCATCGGTGACGTCGATGAACTCGGTGTCGGTGGACAGCTTGGCGTTGGCCGGGCTCTGCAGGTCGGCCGCGGTCACCGGCGCAGCCGGGCCGCTTTGACCGTTCGCAGCGAAGCCGGGGTGGAAGACATCGGGCCGGGGGTTGTCGACATCGACGCGATACCGCCCACCGATCAGCGGACCGGTCGATGGGTCGATGACCGCCAGGCCATCTTCGTTCGTGGTGGCCGACTGAGTGTTGCCTTCCGAGTCGGTCAGCGTCACGGTCACGTCGATCAAGGGCGGCTCCGTGATGGTGGAGTCGACCAGCCCGTTGGCGTTGACCTCTTGGACCACTCGGACCGTGACGATGCCGTCCCCGGGCGCCGCGATCGCCGGAGACACCGCCAACGGCGCCAGGGCCACGCCGCCGCAGGCCAGCGCGAGGGCCGCCGTCACGCGCACCAGGTGCCCCAGCCTCGGCCGCCGCCCGTGGGACCTGAACCACCGCGCACCAGAGGTCCCATCGATCTCGTCCGCTGAGGCCATCAGCACCAAACACCTCCATGCACTGTCCGCGCGCCCAGTGCGCACGGTGCTGGTCCACGTGCATGTGCATGCGACACCGCACGACCACACAGCCACCGCACCCAAGAACGATGCGGCGGTGCTTCGGTTACGAGTCGCACCTCACCCTTCGATGTGATCCACATCACTCGCGGGTCACACGCGTCTGCGCCGAGGAGTCCCCTGCGCGCGCTCGCGGTCCGATATCTAGAACCTGTTCTACTTTCGGCCTAGACTTCCCTCATGAGCACTGAGCCTCCGGTGACGACCGGCCTCGCCGAGGTCACCCAGCTGATCGCCGGAGAGACCGAGCGGGTGGATGTCGTGGTGATCGGCTTCGGGATCGCCGGGGGGTGCGCCGCGCTGGAGGCAGCACGGGCGGGGGCGGCGAGGGTCGTGCTGCTGGAGCGCGCGGCGACGTACGGCGGGACCAGTGCGCTGTCCGGCGGCCACTTCTACCTGGGCGGCGGCACGGCCGTGCAGCGGGCCACCGGACATGAGGACAGCCCGGAGGAGATGGAGAGGTACCTGCTCGCGGTGAGCAAGGACCCCGAGCCGGAGAAGATCCACGCCTTCTGCGCCGACAGCGTGGCGCACTTCGACTGGCTCGAGTCGCTCGGCTTCGAGTTCGAGCGCACGTTCTTCCCGGGCAAGGCGGTGATCCAGCCCGGCACCGAAGGGCTGATGTACACGGGCAACGAGAAGGTCTTCCCCTTCCGCGACCAGGCCGTCCCGGCTCCGCGTGGTCACAAGATCCCGGTGCCGGGCGACACCGGCGGCACCCAGATGGTGATGGACCTGCTCGCCAAGCGGGTCGAGGAGGCCGGCGTCGAGGTCCGCTACGAGACCGGCGCAACCAACCTGGTCGTCGACGGCGACCGCGTCGCCGGCGTCGCCTGGAAGCGTTTCTCCGAGCGCGGCCACCTGCTCGCCGACGCGGTGATCGTCGCTGCCGGCGGCTTCGTGATGAACCCCGAGATGGTCGCCGAGCACACCCCCGCCCTCGGCTCGAAGCTCTTCGTCCTCGGCAACACCTACGACGACGGGCTCGGCATCCGGCTGGGTGCGTCGGTCGGGGCGGAGCTGAAGTTCATGGACGAGCCGTTCATCACCGCGCCGTTCTATCCTCCGTCGCGGCTGGTCACCGGCATCGTGGTCAACGAGCTGGGCGAGCGCTTCGTGGCAGAGGACAGCTATCACGCCCGCACCTCCGGCTTCGTCATGGAGCAGCCGCACCAGAGGGCCTACCTGATCGTCGACTCCGCGCACATCGAGCACCCCACGATGCCGCTGTGCCCGTTCGTCGACGGCTGGGAGACGGTGCCGGAGATGGAGGAGGCGCTCGGGATCCCCTCGGGCAGGCTCCAAGCGACGCTCGACCGCTACAACGAGCACGCGCGCGCCAAGGAGGACCCCGACTTCCACAAGCACCCCGACTGGATCGAGCCGCAGGACGAGGGCCCGTGGGGGGCGTACGACCTCTCCCTGGGCTCCGCGCTGTACGCCGGCTTCACCCTCGGCGGGATGCGGACGACGGTGGACGGCGAGGCGCAGCGGCCGGACGGCTCGGTGATCGCCGGGCTGTACGCCGCCGGCGCCTGCGCGGCCAACATCGCCCAGGACGGCAAGGGATACTCCTCGGGCACGCAGCTCGCCGAAGGCTCCTACTTCGGCCGCCGGGCGGGCCGGCACGCGGCGCGGGCCGGGCACGGCACCGATTGAGATCACCGGCTCAGGTGCGGCGGGTGAATCTGACTTTGCCGTGCAGGGTGTCGGTGAGCTGGTAGCGGTGGTCG
>CAZTHV010000056.1:0-13506 GCA_964613165.1 uncultured Marmoricola sp. | reverse complement strand
CCTTGTTCGCCTGCTGCAGCGCCGGGACGATGTTCAGGGCCATGCCGTCGACCAACGGGATGATGTAGTCGATGTCGGGGTGCCGGGTCAGCAGCGTCCGGGTGAGCGTGGGCAGGCGCGTGGCCCAGTCCGGGATCGCCACCTCCTGGGTGTCGACGACCTCAAGGCCGGGAGCGTGCTCGGCGAACTCGCTCTTGATCCGCTCGACCATCCCGTCGTGGGCCGGCACGTTGGGCATCCGGAAGATGGCGACCTTGCCGGTCCCCTTGGAGTCCGCGATGACCCAGTCGGCCTCGAGCTGCGCCGCGTCGGCGTACGGCATGCTCACGCCGGCATCGACGTCCTTGAGGACCGGACCGCCGTCCGCGGCGGGGCGCTCATTGCCGATGATCACCTTGACCCCGGCGGCGCGAGCGCGCTTGATCGGCTCGGCGATGCTCTCGCTGGCGATGGACTCGACGAGGATGACGTCGTACTTCTGCGCGACGGCGGTCTCGAATCCCCGCACGTACTCGCTGGCCTGCCCCTTGCCGTCGAAGGAGGTGGCCGTGATGCCAGCCGCCTTCGCCGCGTCCTGGATTCCCGCCCACCAGGTCTGCACGATCGGGACGTTCATGGTGACGGCGAGGTAGAACAGCTTCTTGCCTTTGGCCTTGGCCGCGTCGACGGGCGGCCCGGGGGCCTCGAAGGTCGGCATGCCACGGGCGGCGTCGAGGTGCTGGGTGACCGCGTCGATGGCCGACTGGTCGGCCTTCTCGCCGCTGGTCTCGTTCCCGGAGTCGCTGCCGCACGCCGTGACGGCTCCCATCAGGAGCACCACCGCGGCCCCCACGGCAAGCAGTCGCATCGCCGGACGTCGGCGCGGCACCCGGGCGGGCGAGGTCTGTTGAGTGTTCATGACAGGTGCTCCTCTTCTGGCTGTGGTCGAGCCGACCGATGGTGACTGCTCATCCCGAGCGCCTTCTGCCGACGAGCTTGGACAGCACGACGGCGAAGATCAGTGCGATGCCGTAGAAGAACTGCTGGACCCAGTCTTCGAGCCCGAGCAGCTGCAATCCCGCGACACCGGTAGTGAGGAAATACGCCGCCAGCACCGCTCCCACCGGGTTGAAGAACCCGGGGCGGATGGTCGTCGATCCGAGGAACGCGGCCGCGTAGGCGGGGAGGAGGAACGGCGCGCCACCGGCGGGGTCGGCCGAGCCGAGAGTGCCGGTGAGGACGGCGCCGGCGAATCCGGCCAGCGCGCCACCGGTGATGAACGCGCCGGCCCGGAGGGCGACGACCGGCAGGCCGCTGAGTCGTGCCACCTCACGGGACTGGCCGACGAAGTAGAGGTGACGGCCCAGGGGGGTGTGGCTGAGCCCGACCCACAGCAGCAGCATCAGCGCGATGCCGTAGAAGAACGACAGCGGCATGCCGAGGAGCTGCTTGTTGACGGCCGCTGCGAGCGCACCGTCGACGCCGCTGACGGTGAGGTAGTTGCTGACCGCAAGGGACAGCCCCGTGGCCAGGGTGGACACGCCGAGGGTCGCCACCAGGGCGTCGACCCCGACTCCCACGACCAGTACGGCGTTGACCAGGCCTACCAGTGCACCCAGCACGATGCCCGCCACCACTGCGAACCAGATCGGCCACCCCTGCTGCACGTTGAGCGAGGCGATCAGGATCGCCGACAGGCCCATCGTCGAGGCGATCGAGAGGTCGAACTCACCGGCGATCAGCGGGAGGACCGCTCCGAGCGCCAGGATCACCAACACGCTCTGCGTGGAGAAGATCGTCTGCACGTTCGCCCACGTGGCGAAGGTCTCCGGCCGCAGGATCGAGAAGAGGCCAGCCATCAGCAGCCAGATCACCGGCAGGGCGAACCGGTCACTCCCGTGCCACGACGATCGGCGCCCGCCCCGGCGGGAGCTCACGGCTCGGCCGGCCGCGGGGGGACCGAGGTCTGCGGGCTGCGTGCTCACTCTGACTCTCCGTTGGCTCAGGCTGCGATTCGCGGCGAGCGTAAACGCGATCGACTGGCAGACGCAATGGCTGTTGCACAATTTTTACAAATGCAATGCTGGTTGCTCCGCAGGTGTCGACCAGTCGCCGGCGGTGAGCTGGCGCTCCCGGTTGTCCAGCACGGTGACGATGTCGCCCGGACGACAGGAAACCCGCATGACGGTGCGTGACATCCGGAGGCTTGTGCTCATCCATGCGATGGCGCCCGGTTCACCTGTGGCCGCTCCACAGCCGGTGCAGGACAATGATCAGCGTGATCACCGCCGAGGGCATCGCGAGCATGCTGGCTCCGAACATCCTCACGACCGTCCACGTCGGCGCGGCGCGGCCGGTCGCCGGCCTGGACCTGGCCGAGCCCGGCGTGGCCGAGACGATGGGGCCGGGAGACCTGGTGGTGGTCGTCGGCGCCCGTGACCTGGAGGACGTTCGCGAGCTGGTCGCGGACGCGGCCGCTAGTGCCGGCCTGGTCCTGCGGAAGGCGCTCGCCGAGGAGCCCGGCCTCGTCGAGCTGTGCCGCCAGTACGACGTGACGCTGCTGGCACTCGCCGACGATGCCACCCTGTCGGCCACGATCGCGCTGCTTCACGACCTGATCGACCAGGCGACCAGGAACTCGGCGAACGACTCGGCGTCGGGGAGCGTCTACTCGGACCTGTTCGCGATGGCGGACACCCTCAGCGTCCTGCTCGGTGCGCCCGTCACGGTGGAGGACCCGCGATCACGGGTGCTGGCCTATTCCACCGGCCAGCAGGGCGTCGACGACGCGCGCACCTCGACCATCGTCGGCCGGCAGGTGCCCCAGGCGGTACGTGACCACTTCCGCTCACTGGGGGTCTTCCGCCGGCTCGCCGCCTCCGACGAGGCGTTCTACGTCCCGTCGGGGGAGGCGGGGGTCAAGCCACGGCTCGTCGTACCCGTGCGTGCCGGCGGCGAGTGGCTCGGATCGGTGTGGGCCGTCGTCGAGGACGAGCCCTCCCCGGAACTGCTGGTCAACGCCCGGGCCTCGGCCGACGTCCTCGCCGTGCATCTGCTGCGGTTGCGCGCCCTCGGCGATCTGGATCGCCAGCTCCAGCGCGAGCGGCTCCGGGCCCTGCTCGAGGGCAAGACGAGCGGCAGGCCGAACGGCCTCGGCGACGGGCCCTGGCGAGCGGTGGTGCTCCGCGGCCCTCGTGCCGACCTGGAGCCGGAGGAGCGGGCGGTGGTGTGGACCGCCATGGCTCAGCGGCGCGGCTGGCGCCGGCCGATGCTGACCGAGCTGAGCGGTCTGGTGTGCGCCGTCGTCACGACCGGGGTCCAGCCCGGCAGCTGGTCGTGGCTGCAGTCGCTGGTCGAGTCCGAGCAGGATCTCGACCTGGGCCTCACCGCCGGCCGGGCCGTCGCGGAACTGTCCGACGTGGCGGAGTCCGCCGCGCAGGCCCGGCAGCTGTACGAGCTGGTCCCCGCGACCGGCGCGCCCGCAGTACGGACGATCGACGTCGACTGGGCGCCGGTCGTTCTCGCTCGGGCGATGCAGGGGATCGGCTCGACGGCGCTGGTGTCGCCGGTGGTCGAGCTGGCGGCGTCCGACCGGGAGCGCGGCGGCGACATGGTCGCCACGCTGTGCGCGGTCATCGACCACTGGGGCGAGCCCCGGCGCTCCGCCCGCGCACTGGGAGTCCACCCCAACACCATCCGCAACCGGATGGCCCGACTCGGCGAGCAGCTGACCACCGACCTGGAGGATCCGGCCAAGCGGCTGGCCCTCCGGCTGGAGGCGTACTACCTCACCGGGCGCGGTCTCACCGGCCTCGGGGAGTGACTCCGGCTCAACCCGGCTCCAGGCTCAACGCAGCGGGTCGACCGCCCGAAGTGCCTCGGGCGGGCGACCGGAGACGATCTGCTCGGCCAGCAGCTTGCCGGTGACCGGGCCCTGGGTGATGCCCCACATCCCGTGACCGCCGGCGACGAAGACGCGCGGGTCGCGGGTGACGCCGATGAGCGGGAGCCCGTCGGCCGTGCACGGCCGGGCTCCGACCCACTCGTCCTCGCGTACGTCGAGATGGGCGCCGCGGAGCAGGCCTGCACCCGCCTTGACCAGTGCCTGGATCCGGCGCTTGTCCATCGGCGCGTCGACGGCGCGGAACTCCATCATCCCGGCGATGCGCAGCCGGTCGCCGACCGGCGTGCAAGCCAGTCGCTGAGCGGGGAAGTACACCGGACCCTTCGGAAGCCGGTCGACCTTGACGGTGAAGCTGTAGCCGCGGCCCGCCTGCACGATGCGCTTGACTCCGAAGGGGCGAGCCAGATCGCCCAGCCGGGCGCCGGTCGCGAGTACGACGGCGTCGTACTCCTCACCGGCGACCTGGACCGCCGTACCGAGCGATCGCACCCGGGACACGTCGGCACCGTCGCGGATCTCCCCGCCTCGCTCCCGCACGGACGCCGCGACGGCGTGCACGTAGGCGGCGGGATCGATGAACCTCTCGCCCCGGATCCTGATCGCGGCGCCGATCTGGTCGGAGAGCACCGGCTCCTCCGCGCGCGCCGCGGAGCCGTCGAGCACCTCGTAGTCGACCCGCTGTCCGCACATCTCGATGTGCCGGAACTCCTCCAGCAGCGCCTCACGCTCCCGCTCGGTGCGGTAGGCGGCGACGAAGGGGTCGGCCACCCGGGCCTGCGCCTCGACGCCGCCCAGCTCCATCGCCTCGAACGCCGCCAACGCCCCGTTGTTGAGCGGGATCAGTCCACGCATCGCTCGTTGCCAGCGCGGGTGGGTGCAGTTGCGCGCGAACGCAGCGAGGAATCGCAGCAGTCGTGGGTCGAGGGTCAGCGGGACGTAGACCGGCGAGGACGGGCTCAGCACCGCGCGCAGCCCGTACCTCAGCACCGCCGGCTCCGACAGCGGGACGGCCATGCTCGGCGTCAGCCACCCTGCATTGCCCCAGCTCGACCCCGCGGCCACCCCGTCGCGGTCGAGGACGGTGACCTCGATGTCCCGCTCCTGCAGGTGCCAGGCGGTCGCCAGCCCCACCATCCCGGCTCCCACCACGGCCACCCGGCGCGGCCTCAGCGCATTGCCCATGGGCCCAGCATCCGCCACCCACGGCCACGCCGGGTTGGGCAGATGTCACACTGATAGGCCGTTGAGTTGGGCTCTCGCACCAATCGCGTCCGGCGCCTCCGCAAATGCCCAGCAGCCCGTACGTCGTGGGTCACCGGAACGCGAAGCGGCCCAGCGCTGCCAGGAACAACGCGTAGACCAGGGATCGGCCGGGGTGGGCGATCGCCGTGGCCACCAGCTCGCCGAGGCTGTCGAGAGCGGCCACCGCGAACGCCGGCACGATCCCGTCCAACGTCCGGTAGGTCCACAGGTAGGCACCGATCCACCACAGCACGGGGAACATCAGGAAGGCCGCGACGGCCAGGCGGATCGTCGTCATGAGGCCGGTACGCCGCTCGAAGCGATCCCGTCCACCTCCTCGTCGCACTACCCGGACGACCCCGGCCGGGACCCGCGCCGAAGCCCTCCCGTAGCCCGTGTCGAATTCCACGACCAGCCGCGAGCCCGAGCGCGCCACCACGACACCACGCGTCCCGGGCCGGAGGCCGCCCCCGGTCAGTCGGTCGGTCAGGCTGGTGCGCACCAGCTCCTTGCTCACGACCCAGTCGCCGGGACGCGGCTCCCCGCCCCACATCAGGGCAACCTCAACCGCAGGCGGGGCGGCTCCGGCGGACGGTGCTCACCGGGCACCATCCGGTCGCGCCGCTCCGCGTCCAGGTCCTCAGGCAGCCGTTCCCGCCGACGATCCTGCTCGTTCTCCTGCGAGTCCGACAGGTCTCCCCAGCGCTGGTCCTGGATCTGCCGGTTGTGATCCTGCACCGTCTTGGGCTCCAGCATCTGGTTCGCTCCCACCAACAGGCCGATGACGGTGAGACCGACCACGGCTCCTTCCTTGACTCCCATCAGGACACCTCCTCGATGTGCTGCCGGGTCGCGAACGCCAGCGCCGTGGCCAACGCGACCCCGGTCTCGTCGACCGACCCCGGGTCGGCCCGGACCACCTGCCCCCAGCCGAACGCGTCCTGCCAGGGATCGGTCACCCCCGCCTGGTCAGGGAGTACGACGGTCAGGGTCTCGCCCTGCAGCGAGCGCATCAGCTCCGCGACGGACTGAGGCTCGGCGTCGGTGACGATCGTGTCGGTCAGCGCGATGACGGTGGTGGTGACTCCCCGCGGCGCCACTCGCACGGCCTCCTCGAGCGCCGGCAGGATCCTCGTGCTGCTCGCGTCGACGGTGACCGAGCGATAGTGCGGCCCGTGCTCGGCCAGGTTCTCGACGGTCACCGGCTCCAGCTTGGTGACCGCGTCGCCGGCGAACGAGATCACGGTGACCTGATCGTCGGGGCGGAGGTTGTCCGGCGCCCAGCTCGCCAGCTGTCGCAGCAGCGTCTCGCGGAGGGCGGCGTACTCGCGGAACGAGCCACTCTCGTCCAGCAGCACCACGGCGGAGATCGGTGCCGGCCCTCGGGGACCGGCGAGCCGGGTCTCGGCGAGCGTCGCCGGTCCCCGGTCGGCCAGCCTCCAGGCGAGCAGCCCTGCCAGCAGGGCCAGCAGGAGCAGGAGCGGCCACAGTCGGCGGAGGCGAGGCGCCCGGGGCAGCGGTCGCAGGTCACGCAGTACGCCGACCGGCGCGGCGTTGGGCGCAAGCGGTCTCATCGAGAGCACGACGCACCTCCGACCACGATGTCGACGCGTCGCTCGCCGGCCGCCAGCCTCGGAATCTGCCGGCCGGTGCGGGGGTCGATGTCCTCCACGCGCGGCTGCGTGTCGCCGACGCCGCGCGCGATGATCCGGGAGGCCTCGATGCCACCGCGCACCAGGAACGCCTTCACCGCAGCCGCGCGGCGCTGGGACAGCTCGAGCAGCTGGCCCCGGGTGTAGGCCGCGGAGCTCGCGGTGTGACCGACGATGCTCGCGCGGGAGTCGTCGTGGTCGCGCAGCATCTGCAACGGCACGGCCAGCACCTCCTCGGCCCCGGCCCCGAGGTCGGCGGAGCCGCCCTCGAAGGCCAGGGATGCGGGTACCTCGATGGTGCAGCTGCCGCTCGCGCTGGTCGTGGTCACGTCGGGGAACGCGGGAATCTCGTCCTCCGGAAGACCCGTCGCATCACGCTCCGGGTTCACCGGGTCCAGTGCGATCGCGTCGCATCCGCGGGCGTCCCACGCGGCGCAGAGGCTGCGAGTGAAGTCGCGCATCCAAGCCCGGTTGGCGGCCAGCATCGGCATGCTCGCGTTCGCCACCCCGGTGGTCTTCAGGGTGGCGCCAGCGAGATCCAGCGGGGCGCGACGTGCCGCGGCGACCCCGGCCTTCTCCGGCTGCTCGGCGAGCAGGTCCGCGTCCAAGCGGAGCGGGCCGGTGTTGGACAGCCAGTCCGAGACCACCCACAGCGTGCTGCCGGGCCGGAGCAGCTCGGCAGCCAGGGCGATCGCGCGGTGCAGGTCCGTGCCGGGTGCGGTCGGGGTCAGCTGGTCGCCGTACAGCGCCTGGACGCAGGACGGCATCACGTCGGCGAGCTTGGCCACCGACGGCCGGTCCCGGGGGCCGGGCGTGGAGAGGGCGACGTTCTTGGCCACCAGGCGCGGGGCCTTGCCGGTGCCGTCCACGGCGATGACGCTCAGCGAGCCGTCGGCGCGGCTGGCGGCCCGCAGGTCGGTCAGTAGAGCCTGCGGGAGCGGCATGTCCGCCCGCGATGCGGTCGTGTCGATGACCAGCACGATCGACGTGCCGGCGTCGGTCACGGTGCGAGCGAAGACCGTCTCGCACGCAGCGCGGGCCTTCGGCGGGAGCTCGACGCTCCCGCCCGACAGGGACACCACCGGCCGGCCGCCCTCGTTCGAGGGCGAGCACGCCGTGAGGAGTCCCACCATGACGATGGCCACCGTGGTGACCACGCCAGTCAGGTGCTTGTTCATGGCATCGTTCCTTTGATCAGGCTGCCGGGTGGTCGGCAGCGTCGGGCTCCTGGGCGATGACGCCGTGGAGTTCGGTGGGCGCCGTCTCGGCGCGGTGGGTGCCGTCGCAGTGGCGCGCGGTGTCGTCGCACTCGACGGCGCAGTAGCCCGCGGGGTCGGCCTTGACGTCGTGCCAGATCGCCGCAAGCGGGGCGAGCTCGGGCACCGCCTCCTCGGTGAGGTCGGCGTACTGGATGAGAACGTCGGCCACGGCGTTGCTCGCCACCGGGAGATTCGCGAGGTACGGCGACGAGGGCCGGCCTGACAGGTCGAGCTCGGGACGCTGCCCGGACGCGTGCTCCGAGTCCTGACCGGGCTCCTGCTCCGCGTCGTCGCCCCGATAGGTCGCGGCGATCTCCCCGACGGAGACCATGCCGGTATGCAGGGACGCGTCGGCGACCTCGCTCAACCCGCGCAGGCCCACGTCACCGAGGACATCGGCCATCCTGACCACGGCGCGGCGGGCGCGGCGCCTGGCCTGGCGCTCCCGGCGCAGCAGCCGCTGGTCGCGGCGTACCTGCGCCCACTCGCGCACCCGCGCCAGCAGCGACCAGCGGGCGACCTTGCGAGCGTGCTCCAGCTGCGGGGCGGAGGCGATCGTCTCGAAGGCGAGCACCACGAGCGGCAGGCAGGTGATGAACCAGGTGACCGTGGTGTTGGCCGAGGAGGCGCCCGCGAAGACCGAGGTCACGTCCTGCTCGAAGCGGGCGGAGGCCAGCGCGTGGAGGATCACCATGAAGCCGCCGAGCAGCACCGCGCCGACACAGGCCACGATCAGCGCCTTGCCGGTGGGCATCAGCCTGTCGGCCTCGGTCGCCGCCTCGTGCTCGCCGGTCACCACGACCGGGCGGCGAAAGATCATCGTGCCTAGCGCCTTGCCGGTCATGACGGCGGTGCCCAGCAGCACGACCGAGACGCCCAACCCGGCCGCCAGCGAGACGACCACGTCCGGGTCGGAGACCTCCCAGAATCCGGTGCCGCGGGACACATCGAGGCTGTTGCGCACGGTGCTGACGACGAACAGCGGGTCGTTGGCCAGCATCGCGCCGGCGAGGGCGAGCACCGCCACCGCCGGGAGCCACGCCGTGAGGTGCCCGAGCAGCGCCCCCTGGCGATCGAGCTCGGCGACCTGTCTCATCCGGTTGCGGAAGCGCGCGGATCCCAGGTACTGCCGGCACCGCTGCTCGTACTGGCGCCTCCTGCGCCGGAGTCGGTGCCCGGCACCGATCCTGCGCTCGGCGCGACGAGCCGGGCGGACGCCGCGCACCTTCGCGCTGGCGCGGGACCGAACGGCCAGGTTGACATCGGCCGCGTCCCGGTCGGCGCCCGGGCTCTGGTCGACCTGTGCGCGCAGGTCCGAGGCGTGAGTGACCGCGGACTGCTTGGTGGCCGTGCCGGCCTCGCGGTCGCTGGACCGGTCCCGCAGACCGGGGAAGATGTCGTGCACGTTCATCACGCCGCCTCCTCTTCCGCGATGGCACGAGCGAGGTGGAGACCCCCACAGGCGCACATGAAGAAGCGCGCCGGGGCCGGCCGGGGGTCCAAGCCGAGCGCTTCGGCACGCATCCGGGCACGCCGGACGCTGATCAGTGCGTCCCGGGCCTGGTTCTTGTCGCGGTAGCGGATCAGGCCGGTGAGCCGGCAGATCGTGGTGGTGTGATGGCGGATCGTCCGGTCACCGGTGCGGCGGCGGATCTTGTACTGCGGCTTTCCCATGGTGGCTCCTAGTTGTTGAGGTGCCGCCCACGCTCCTCACCACTACAGGTGCCAACCCCGCATCTATCGGTCGACTATCGGAAGACTGTCGATTGCCGGGAGCCTCGGCCCCCAGGGCCGCCCCTAGACTGCGGCCATGGCGCCCGATGACGACGACTACGTCGCCCTCGAAGCGATGATCCGGATCCTGCTGGATGGGCGCCCGAAGGGCTTCACGGTCGACGACCTGCCGGCGCTGCACGACCGGTTCGGTCACCTGCCGCCGTTCGAGAAGTACGTCTGGCCCGGCCGCGTGAGCGCCCGGACGCTCAAGCAGGCTCTGATCCGCTCCTTCGGGGAGTGGCTCCCGCTCGAGCCGGGCAGGCTCAAGCAGCTCCACGTGACCTCGGACCCAGGGGGGCGTGAGCTGGTGGCCAGGCTGGCCGCGGGGGACAAGAGCATCGAGCAGCTGCCCATGGACTGGGAGTCTCATCACTACCGGGACTGGACCCCCGACCAACGCAGCTCCTACATCGCGGAGCTCTCCAAGGACGTGGCCATCCACCTGCTGGCCACGGAGCCGGCCCAGGCGCCGGCCCACCAGGCTCGTGAAGCCCGTCCGGCCCACCCGCCCGCACCCACTGCACCAGCCCTCCCCACCTGGCAGCACCCGGTGTTCGACAGCATCCGCGAGCGGCCCGCGTCCTTGTCGACGATGCACCAGTGGCTCGAGCAGGGCAGCGGACCACTCCTGGTGGTCGAGGGCTCCCCGGGCACGGGCAAGTCGAGCCTGCTGGTCTCGTTCCTCCGCTCGCTGGATGCCATGCCCGAGGTCACGATCGCCAGCGCGATGGTGCGCGACACCCGGCGTGCGGATCCCTTCGACGCCGTGGCTCTGCTCCGTGGAGTGATCACGGTCGATCTCGACCACGTGGCCGACCCGGCGCTCGGGGACTTCCTCACGAGCTCCGACCTGACCCTGGACCCGGTGCGGCTGCTTCCCCTGGCCGAGCGGATCATCGCCGCCCGATCCCCCGACCGTCCCGCCGTCGTGGTGGTCGACGCCGTCGATCAGATCGAGGACGCCTATCGCCACGATCTGATCGACGTGCTCGACCGGCTCGTCCGACAGGCGCCCGGCACCGGCTTCCGGTTCGTGATGTCGAGCAGGCGCGCCCTGCCCGCCGGCTTGCCCGCCGGCCTGGGTGTCGGTCTCAAGCTCGACGAGGGCTCCGACCCCGGCGTGCTGTCCGCCGAGCTCGATCACCTCCTGGCCGACCTCGATGCCGAGGACCGGCCGAAGGTGCACGGCGCGCTGCTCCGCGGCAGCGCCGGCAGCTGGCTGTGGGCCTGCATCAACGCCCGCGCCCTCGTGGGCGAGTCGGCCGGTCGCCGCGTGACGTGGCCGCTCAACCTCGGCGAGGGCATCCAGAGCCTCTGGTACGACGGCATGGCCGGTCTGAGCCGGCGCAACGGCGAGGCGTCGTACGACGAGATCGTGCGACCCCTGCTGGGATGTCTCGCGGTGTCGGCCGAGGGCCGCCTCGGCCTGGAGGAGCTGCGCTGGGTGCTCGACGTGCCGGTCGACCGGCTGGTGCAGATCGCCCGGCAGGCAGAGCCCTTCGTGGTCTTCGACCAGGACTCTCGGGTCCTGCGGCTCTGTCATCCGGACCTGGGCAGGTGGATCCTCCACAACCCCCGGTGGGGGATGTCGGAAGCCGACGCGCACCTGCTCCTGGCCTCCGGGTTGCTGCGCTTCGGCGAGCGCACCTCCTGGGCACCGGTCACCGCCGGCTACGCCGCTCCACACGTCCTGGAGCACTTCATCGCCGGGATCAGCCTCGATCCCTTCCGGCCCGATCGCGGCGAGTACGCCGAGCAGATCGGCCGGGTCGTGGGCGACACGAGGTTCCTGCTGCGCATCGAGGACGGGTTCGCACTCGTTCAGGCGCTCGGCACCGTTGCCCTGGTGGCACCCGAGATCGCAGCTCCCCACGGTGGCGATCTGATACAGACGATCGTCTGTCTGCAGACCTCGCCGGAGATCCGTGAGATGTTCGGCAATGTCCTGGTGCTCGTCGAGAGCATCCCCACCGAGGTCCTGATCCGCGTCGGCGAGATGGCGACGGACCCACGCCGCTGGGAGTCCATGGAGCACCTGGTCGAGTGGGTGCGCTCGGAGGTCCCCCGTTCCGAGCGCGGCTTCGTCCTGCTGTGGGCGGCCTATCTGACCGGGCTGCTCACCGTCGCCGAGTCGACGTCGGGTGGAGCGTCGGCAGCGATCGACCTGGACTTCGTCGAGCGCCACCTGGGCGAGGAGCCGACGGCGGACCCGCTCACCAGATCCGTCGTGGCCGGGGTGCTGGCCTTCTGCGCGGAGCGCCACCCCGAGCTGGTCCTCCGTTGGCTGGGACCCGTGGTGTCGAGTCCCGAGCTGGTTGCGCTGTCGGCCGACGCGATGGCCGATCTACTGCTGGAGGTCTCCCACAGTGAGCTGAACACGGAGCAGGCGGAGGCGCTGGTCGAGCTCGCCGAGCGGTTGCCGTTGCTCCACCCGATCGGGGAGGGGGCACGTGACCTGCTGCTCGACGTCGTCGCGAACGCGGTGCACGATCTGCCCGAGCCCACCCCGCACCTGGCAGGCCGCTGGCAGGCCGCGGCCCAAGGGCTGGTCGAGCGCATGCTGCGCGACCATTCGGCCGAGCCCTTCGGCCATCGCTTCGAGCAGCGCAGCCTGCTCCGCGCCCGGGCGGCGGCGCAACGCTCTGTGCCGCTGTCCGAGCGCGACCTCGAGGAGTGCGCGGCGATCGTGACCGACACCGAGCGCGCACTGGGTCATGAGGAGGTCCGCTCGGCGTACGGGCAGTACCTCCGGTGGGATCTCATCCAGGCTCTCGAGCTGCAGTACGACCCACACCGGGTTCCCGATCGTCACCTCCTCGACCGGCTGCTGGAGATCGAGGAGCAGTGGTTGGACCGGGTGAGCGCCGACGGGCGAGACGGGGTCACCGACACCCTCGCCGCACACGCCTTCCACCGCTACCACCGCTGGACCATCTCGACAGCGGAGGAGCGCGACCCCGGGGACCTCCGTGCGGGACTCGCGGTCGCCCGCGAAGCCGTCGCCTTGGAGGGCGAGGATGCGTCGCGGTCGGCGCTCACTCCGCTCGTCCTGCTGCTGGAGGCGCAGCTGGAAGCCTCGCCGAGCGTCGGCGGTGCTCGCGAGCTGCTGGCGGCGCGGGAGGCGCTGCTCCGCCGGCTCCCCGGAGGAAGCCCGGAGCACGCCAGTGAGCTGTTGGCCACCGATCTGGTCCGGAAGCGGCTCGCCGACCTGCAGCTGAACGCGCCCCCGGCGGGACCCAGCCTCGACCAGCTGCGGGCCGAGCTCGCGCGAGCCACACCGGAGAACGAGGGAGCCGCACGGGCGGCACTGGTCGACGCACTGCCGGTCCTCGGTGCATCCCCGGAGCTCCTTCAAGAGCGCATTCAGCTGCTCGAGCAGATCATCCTCGAGCAGGAGGACCTCACCCCTGCCACGTCCGCGACGGCGACCCGACTGCCCAGGACGCGCCTGGCCTTGGCACAGACCTACCGGGCCGCAGGCATCGTCGACGCCTGCCTCGCTCAACTGGAGCTGGTCGCGTGCGCCGGCGCGGTCCAGGACCGTGTGCTGGCGGTGCGGGAGATGAAGCCCGCACTCCGGGAGCTGACCGAGGGTCCCGCCGCCGGCTCGTGGGCCGGCACCGTCATGCGGCGGGCCGAGGAGGTGCTGGCTGCGGCACGCCAGGAGGGCGACCAACCAGGAGCGACGGTCGCG
>CAZTHV010000055.1:0-13522 GCA_964613165.1 uncultured Marmoricola sp. | reverse complement strand
GCCGGCTCATCTCGTCGTACAGCGAGGTGTCACCCGCCACCCACACGGTCGCGGCAGGAAACCGGATCAGGTGACCGTGCGCGCCGTTGGGGCGGTGTGGCATCGGCCGGGAGTGGTGGACGGCGGGCACCAGCCTGACCTCGACACCGGTGCCGGCGACGTCGTACCACTCCTCCGCCAGGCCCACGCCGTGGATCCCCCGGCGATCGAGGAAGGCGGCGTTCGCCGTCCCGGTCAGCACCGGGGTGTCGCCCAGCAGACGCAGCGACGCGAGCTCGGCGTGGTCGTGGTGGAGGTGCGACATCAAGGTGACCGCCGCCCCGTCCCACTGGTCACGACGCGGCGCCGGGCCCCGGCGGCGCAGGATGCCGTTGGCCGGACGCAGCAGCGGGTCGGTGAGAACCCGCACGCCACCGGCCTCCAGCACGAGCGTCGAGTGGCCGAGCCAGGTGACGCGGATGCCCGACTCCGTCATGATGGCCTCCTCCGCGTCGTGGCCGGTCATGGCAGGTCGCCGCCGGTCATGGCCGATCTCACCACAACGGCAGGTGCACATGCCCCCAGCGAACACAGCCTCTCGCCATCGGTCCCGCCGCCGGGGCATCCGTGGCGGCGACGTGGTCCGGCTGCTGCTGGCCTGGGCGGCCTCCTCGATCGCCCTGACGATCACCGCGGCGGTGATGCCGAGCCTGTCGGCCACGTCAGGATGGGCCTACGTCGCCGTCGCCGGCCTGTCCGGGGTCATCGGTCTCGCGCTGCGACCGGTGCTGGTCGAGGTCTCCGCCCGGATCGGCCTGATCGCGGTGATCCTGGTGGCGCTCGCCGGCCAGGCGGTCGTCGTGTACGCCGCGATGCGGATCGTCCCCGGCATCCACGCCGGCTTCCGCACCGCGCTGATCGCCAGCTGGATCGCCGCGGCCGTCGGCACCCTGATCGCCTACGTCACCACGGCCGGCACCGACGACGGTCTGGTCGCCGCGCTGGGTCGCCGTGGACGCCGGCCGGCGACGGTGGCCGACCCCGACGTCGACGGGGTGGTCTTCGTCCAGCTCGACGGCGTGCCCTATCCGGTCCTGCGCTGGGCGGTCCAGGCAGGCGCCGTTCCGACCATCCGGCGCTGGCTGTCCTCGGGCGACCACCTGCTGCGTGAGTGGACACCGCAGCTGCCGTGTACCACTCCGGCCAGCCAGCTGGGCCTCCTGCACGGCACCGTCGACAGAGTGCCCGCCTTCCGGTGGTACGACCGCAAGCTGGGCCGGGTGCTGGTGGCGAACCGGCCCCGCGACGCGCGCATCATCGAGGAGCGCGGCAGCGACGGCCGCGGTCTGCTGTGGGACGACGGGGTCTCCATCTCCAACCTCTTCAGCGGCGACGCGCCCCGCTCGCTGATGGTGATGAGCGCCGTGGCGCCGTCCCGCTCCACGACCCAGACCCGGCGAACGCTGGCCTGGTTCCTGGCGAACCCGAGCGGCTTCATGCGCAGCCTGTCCCGGACGTTCGCCGAGATCGCCAAGGAGCGCTGGCAGGCCAAGCGGCAGGTGCGCCGCGACCTCGAGCCCCGGATGCGGCGCACCTGGCAGTTCGCCTTCCTCCGGGCCGCCACCAACGGGCTGCTCTCGGACCTGAACACCGCCCTGGTCGCCGAGGAGCTGCGCAAGGGCACCAAGAGCATCTACGTCAACTACGTCGACTACGACGAGGTGGCCCACCACGCCGGCATGTTCCGCCCGGAGTCCCTGGCGTGCCTGGACGGACTCGACCGGACGCTGTCCTCCCTGGAGACGCTGGCCGCCCGGGCACCGCGGCGCTACCACCTGGTCGTCCTCTCCGACCACGGCCATGCCCAGGGACGCTCGTTCGAGGACCGCTACTCCGAGAGCCTCGGCGACCTCTGCTCACGGCTGATGGCCGAGCGGGTGCAGAGCGTCGACGCGGCCGTGGAGGGCTGGGGTCGCGCCGAGGCGATGGCCGTGGACGTCAAGCCCGGCGGCGGCGTCGCCGGGCGGCTGGCGACCAGCCTGGAGGAGCGGGTCGACCAGGAGCACGACACCGACCACGACGGCCACGACGGCCACGACGGCCACGACGAGCCGGCCGTCGTGCTCGGGTCGGGCAACCTCGGCCTGCTCTACATCCGTGGGCAGGAGCGCTGGCCCCTGGAGGACCTCGACCGGCGCTGGCCGGCCCTGCTCGACGGCCTCGTCGCCCACCCCGGAATCGGCTTCGTCGCGGGTCTCGCCGCCGACGGCGTGCCATGGGCCATCGGCTCGAGAGGCCGGCGCCAGCTGATCACCGGCGAGGTGACCGGCGACGTCCCGTTCGGCGAGCACGCCCCCCGGGTCCTGCTGCGGGCGGTGACCATGCCGGAGGCCCCGGACCTGTACGTCAACAGCCTGATCGATCCCGAGAGCCTCGATGTGGCGGCCTTCGAGGATCTGGTCGGCGCCCACGGCGGGCTCGGCGGCGCCCAGGACAGCGCGATCCTGCTGGCACCTGCCGCCCTGGCCGGCGACCTTCCCGACTCCATCGAGGGCGCCGACCGCCTCCACCGGATCCTGGTCGGCATGCTGGAGGCCTGCGGCCACCGCCGCACGGGCCGGGGACGTCCATGAGCCCGCCCGCCATCCGAGTCGAGATGCTCCCGGCCCGGCTGGGCGACTGTCTCCTGGTCGAGTGCGCACGGGACGACGGCCCGCCCTGGCGGATGCTGGTCGACGGCGGTCCTCCCGACACCTGGCCGCTGCTGGAACGCCGACTGGCTCGTCTGGACGACCCCCGCCTGGACGTCGTGGTGATCACCCACATCGACAGCGACCACATCGGCGGCATGGTCCCCTTCATGTCCAGCGAGTACGCCGCACAGGTGGGCGACTTCTGGTTCAACGGCCGCACCCACCTGCCCGGCGACGAGAGCGCCACACGCAGCGTGAAGCAGGGCGAGAGCGTCGTCGCGGCGCTGCTGGGCGAGGACGATCCGAGCGCCGTCCCAGCCGTTCTGCCCTGGAACCTGGCGTTCGGCGGCGGCGCGATCGAGGTCCCCGACGACGACGGGTTCGTCGAGCTGACGGTGCCCGGCGGTCCGCGCATCACCCTGCTGTCCCCCACCGGCAAGCGGCTGAGGATCCTGGCGGCCGGCTGGTACGCCGCCGTCGAGGCGGTCACCCGCGGCGAGGACCGGCCGGCGGACACCGGCCCGGACCTGCCCATCCCACTGGACGATCTGGCCGCGCTGGCCGGGGAGAGCAGCGCCAAGGACACCTCGGCCCCCAACGGCAGCAGCATCGGCTTCCTGCTGGAGCACCGCGGCGCGAGCGTGATCCTCGCCGGCGACGCGTTCGGCAACGTGCTCGGCGCCGGCCTCGCCCGACTCGCGGAGGCTCGTGGTCAGCAGACCCTGCCGGTCGACGCGTTCAAGCTGCCGCACCACGGCAGCCGCGCCAACGTGCTGACGGCGCTGGCCGCGGTCGCTCCGGCGCGGCACTACCTGGTGTCCAGCAACGGCGACACCTTCCGCCACCCCGACGACGCGGCGCTGGCTCGCGCGGTGCTCGCGTCGCCGGACACGACCCTGTGGTTCAACTACCGCAACGAGCGCACCGAGCGCTGGGCCGACCCGGCCGTCCAGGACAGGTACCGCTTCTCGGCGCGGTACCCCGGCGGCGACTCCGAGGCCGGGGTCGTCCTTGACCTCCCGGCCCGATGAGCCCGGCGGCCGGACTGGTCTCGCTGATCCGCGAGGACCTCCACGCCGTACCCGGTCCGGTGTTGGCCGCCCGGGCGGCCAACACCGCCTCGTCGCTGGACGCCTGCCTGGCCGCGCTGATCGCCGGCGAGCCCAAGCGTGCCCAAGCGCTCCTGGGCGATCCGGCGATCGGCCCGCGCGCGGCCGCGGCGCTCACGGCGTGGGCACGGCAGCTGGACCGGAACTGGTACCCGGGCGACGTGGGCGCGGAGACCCCGATGGAGCTGGCCGGCGCCTACGTCACGCCACGGCCGGACTCCGGCGTCGAGTCGTGGCTGGAGCACGTGGTCGCCTTCGGGCCGACGGGGCTGCACACTCCACGCACGACACTGGAGTACTCGGTGCGCGGCGGTGCCTGGCAGGGCGCGTCGGAAGCGGTCACGGCGGCCACCGGAAACCTCGACCTGCTGGCCCGGTACGCACTGGCGCACGGGATCGCACCCGCCGCGCTGTGGGCCGGGCTCGCCACCGCCGACCTGGCCCGCAGGTCGGGCAACCAGCAGGCCGGCGTGCTCCTCCAGCAGGTCCGCGCCCGGATGTCGGCGGGCGGCGCAGGTGGGCTCCTGGCGCTCTCCTTCCTGGTCGAGGGCGACTGGTACGCCGTCCCGGGAGCCTCGGTGGAGTCCCTCGGCTGGGACCTCGCGCCGAACGACAAGCCCAGCCCTCTGGGCCCGCCCGACCTCGGCCGGGCCGCGGCCTGCTGGGACCAGGCGGCCGCCCTGCTCGCGCAGATCCCGCCGCAGTGGGACCTGCCGCGACTGCACGCGGCACTGGCGCTGCGCCGGGCCTTCCAGGCGCGGGCAGCTGCCGCCGCCGACCTGCGCCGGCAATGGCTCGATGCCGCGGGCGCGGCGTACGACCGGGCCGGTGACTCCGCCGGCGCGCACCTGGTGGCGATGCACCGCCTGGTGGCCGACATCGACGACGGATACCTGGGCCAGCACGCGCTCGATCTCGGCGGCGGCTGGCGGCCACCGGTGCACGGACCGGTCGCCGACCTGCTCGCCTGGGAGCGCACCGTCGGCAGCAGGAGCTGGACGGTCGGCCTCGGTCGCCTCCTCGAGCGCTGCGGATCCGGGTGGCGGGCCCAGGGCAGCGCCGCCCGCGCCCGGATCGGGCTGCTCGCGGCGCACCACCTGATCTCGATCGAGCCCCAGATCCCCAGCCAGACCCTGATCACCGCGCTCGCCTATGCCGACACGCTGGGCAACCTGAGCACTCAGGCCCAGCTGCGGCTGGAGCGCGAGTTCGGCACTCTCTTCGCCGACCCCGGCGATACGGCTCCCTTCGCCTACGCCCAGCGCCTGGAGGCGGCCATCGCCCTGGGCGCGACGCTGCGGGACCGGTCCCGGGGCGCCGCCGCCGGGCAGGCGGCCGACCGGATGGCGTCGCTGCGCGAGCAGCTCACGGCGGCCCTGGACCGGATGCGCGCCACGCTCCCACCGGCCCCGGGACCCGTCCCGGCCTCGATCGAGGAGCTGCAGGCTCAGGTCACCGCCAGGATGGGCGACGGCTCGCTGGCGAGCCAGGGCGACATGGCCGAGCAGGTGACGCTGCTGATGCAGCACATGCAGCTACGCGAGACCGACGTCCAGGTCGCCACCCTCGCCGTGCTGGAGCCGCTGGCCCGAGCAGGGGTCGCGCTCCGGACCGGCCGGCCCGGCGATGCCGACCGATGGTTCGACCGGGCCGTGGCGGCTGCACGCGCGCCCGAGGCACCGGCATTCCTGCTCCCGCTCACGCTGGTCAGCGCGGAGCGCCTCGACCAGGCCCGCGCCGAGCTCGCCGGCGGCGAGAGCGCCGGCACGCTGGACGACGCGCAGCTGGCGCCGTTGTGGCTGCGCACCGAGGACGCCCCGGCGGCCGCTCGCGCCCTCGCCCGGCTCGACGCCGCGCAGCACCCCGGGCAGCCGAGCCCGTGGGGCTGGCGCGATCAGCTGCTTCGGGCGGAGACGCTGCTGGAGACCGGCGATCGGGCCGGTGCGCGCCGGACGGCCATCCACGCGATCGCCGCGTTCGAGGACACGGTCCGGGTCCTGCTGCGCGACCCGGAGCGGCTCGACGCCTGCGACCAGCCCGATGTCGCCGCGCTCTTCGCCGTCCTCGCGCGCGGCTGCCTCCCCGAGGATCCCGACGGCTCGTTCGAGGCGGCCGAGCACGCCAGGTCGCTGACCGACGACGCGGGAGACCCGGCACTGGATCCGGCGCTGGTGCAGGAGTGGCAGCGGCGAGCCGCCGAGTACGCCGCGCGAGCCGGCAGTCTGCTCGCCCGGCTTCCCGAGACCCCGGCCGAGGCCGAGACCCGCTATGCCGGCCTGGACGACGCCGACGGCGAGCTGGCCGCCGCCGAGCAGGCGCTGGAGTCCTCGCAGCCGGGAATCCTGCTGCGCCGGAGCGCCCCCGGCCGGCGACCGACCGCGGCCGAGGTCCGCTCCGGGCTTCCCGAGGACGTCCTGGTGCTGGAGTACCTCGCGGTCGGCGACGACCTGCTCGCCTGGGCGGTCACCCGCGATACGACCGAGGCGCGGCACGCCACGGTCAGGTCGCGCGAGCTCCACGACCTGGTGCGTGCCTTCCACGGCGACTGTGCCCATGGACGAGCCGCGCAGGCGGCGGCGACCCGCCTCGCCGGGCTGCTGCTCGCCCCCTTCGCCGAGCTGCTCGACGCCCACGCACGGGTCGTGGTGGTGCCGTTCGGGCCACTCACGCTGGTGCCCTTTCACGCCCTGCGGATCGCCGGCCCACCGCTCGGGCTGAGTCACGTGATCTCCTACGCCCGCCGGGCCGCCGATCTGGTCGACACCGAGATCGATCGGCCCACGCCGGTCACCCGTCCCCTGGTCATCGGAGACCCGGCGTTCGACCCGTCCCTGCACCCCGGGCTGAGGCCGCTCCCCGGGGCTCGGGCCGAGGCCGCCGTGGTCGCCGAGGCCCTGTCGGTCGCCCCGCAGGATGTCCTCGCCGGAGAGGCCGCGACCGAGGCGGCCGTGGGCGACCGCCTGGAGGGCGCCGACCTGCTGCACATCGCCAGCCACGGCCGTCTCGACGAGCTGTCGCCGTTCGCCTCCTCGCTGGTCCTGGCGGGGCCCGACGAGCTGACCGTCGCCGACATCGTCGGCCTGAGGTTCGACACCGACCTGGCCGTGCTCACCGGCTGCGACACCGGCCGGGGAACCGCCACGCTCGGCGGCGACCTGGTCGGGCTGACCCGGTCGCTGCTGCGCTCCGGAGTGCGCCGCACCGTGGTCTCGCTGTGGCCGGTCGACGATGCCGTGGCGCCGGTGACCATGCGGCACTTCTACGCCGGCATCGCCGAGGGGCTCGCCCCGGCGTACGCGCTCGCCCAGGCGCAGCGCGCTGTCCACGCCCTGTCCCATGCCGATCTGGTCGCCGCCGCGCCGGACGCGGCGGAGATCGGCCGCGGACGGCGGCGCGGGCGCGCGCTGGATCCTGAGCTACGCGACGACGAAGACGTGCCCGAGCCACTGGCCGGCGACGCGGAGCGCTACTGGGCGCCCTTCGTCGTGGTCGGATGACCCCAGACGAGACCCGGAGGTGAGCAGCCCATGACGCGCACGATCGTGATGTGCCTCGACGGCACCAACAACGAGCCGGAGAACGGCATGACCAACGTCGCCCGGACGTACGCCGTGGCGGTCAAGGACGACGACCAGCTCGTCTACTACGATCCCGGCGTAGGCACCATGGGCGCCCGGGGCGCCGTCACCCCGTGGGGCCGCAAGGCCACCCGCGCCGCCGGCCTGATCGCCGGCTTCGGGATCAAGGACAACCTGGAGGAGGCCTACTCCTGGCTGGCCGAGCACTATCGCAGGGGCGACCGGATCATGGTCTTCGGCTTCTCCCGCGGCGCCTACACCGCCCGCGCGTTGACCGGCATGCTGCACACCGTCGGCCTGATCCGGCCGGGGACGGCGAACCTGGTGCCGTACGCGGTGAAGCTCTACGCGCAGAGCGGCAAGGAGCAGCCCACCAAGGAGGAGAAGCAGGACTACTGGCGCACCCGGCGCTCCTTCCTCGACCAGTTCGGCAACAGCGACTTCGTCCATCCCTTCGACCCGCACCGCTATCAGGTCCGCTACGCCGGGCTCTGGGACACGGTGAAGTCGGTCGGCTGGCTCAACGCCAGGGCACGGATCGAGCAGGCCCGCTGGCCCTATACCGACAAGATCGCCCACGTCGAGTACGCCCGGCACGCGATGTCGATCGACGAGAAGCGCCGCTTCTACCCGATCGACCGGCTCGACGCCGATCTGGTCGCCGCCTCGGAGGGCCGGCTGCAGGAGGCTTGGTTCGCCGGAGTGCACAGCGACGTGGGTGGGCAGTACCTCGACGATCACCGGCTCTCCGACATCGCCTTCACCTGGGTGCTGCAGGGCGCGGTCGAGGTCGGGTTCCGGCTCGACCCGAAGCGCTACCGGCCGCTGGTGGGCAGTCGTCCGTGGGGTGAGCCGCTCCCGGCGGACTACTGCACCGGCACCATCCACCAGGTGCCGAGACGCTGGTGGTGGCTCGGCGGCTGGTCGCCCCGCAGCATCGGCGAGGGCGACACCGCCCACCCGTCGGTGCACGACCGGATCGACGCCACCGCCGGCTCCGCCGACGCCTATGTCCCCGCCCTCCCGCCGGCTACAGCACCACCGCGGGCTTGATCCGGCGCGGCGTCCAGACCCGCTGACGACGCGCGACCAGCGTGGTCAGCAGCAGCGCGCCGACCAGGTACGCCGCCAGGACGAGCACGTCGGTCGTGGCACGCGCCGGATCGCCGCCGTACATCAGCTGGCGCAGCCCGTCGACGGCGTAGCTCATCGGCAGGATCTGGTGCAGCCAGTGCAGCGGCTCCGGGATCGTCTGCCACGGGAAGGTACCGCCCGCGGTGACCAGCTGGACGACCATCAGCACCAGCGCGAGGAACTGGCCGGGAGCCCCGAGCAACGCGTTCATCAGGTGCACGATCGCCACGAACGTGGCCGAGATCAGCATCATGAACAGCCAGGTCCGCAGGCTCTCGACCACCCCGACGTCCAGGACGGCCGCGACCACGACGAAGGCCAGCGTCATCTGTGCCGCGCCGATCAGCGCCGGCGGCAGCCAGCCGCCCAGCGCGACCCTCAGCGGGTGCTGGTTGGCGGCGAGGGCGCGCGTGGAGAGCGGGCGCACCAGCAGGAAGAGCACGTAGCCCCCGATCCACGCCGCCAGGGCGAGGAAGAACGGCGCCAGGCCGGCGCCGTAGCTGCGCGCCGACGCCTCGTTCAGCGAGCGCACGTCGACCGGGTCGGCCACCGTCTCGGCGATCCGCTGCCGGGACTGCTCGCTGGTGACCGGCACCTTCTGCGCGCCGGCGGCGAGGCCCTCGCGCAGGTCGTCCGCACCCTTGACCAGAGTGCCGAGACCGCCGCTCAGCTCCGACGCGCCGTCGCCGAGCTCGCTCACACCGCTCGCCAGCTCGCCCGCGCCGCCGGCGAGGTCGGCCGCGCCGGTGCGCGCCTGGCCGATGCCGTCGACCAGGCTCGACGCCGAGCGGACCAGGGCGTCCGCTCCATCGGCGACCTGATCCGCTCCGGATGCGAGCTGGTTGAGCTGCTTCTTGACCGAGCCGGCCCTGGCGTCGGCGGCATGGATGCGGGAGCCGGCCCGGTCGTAGATCGCGAGCACCTGCTGCTGCTGGGACTGGTCCAGGCCGAGCTGGTTCAACCGGCTCACCAGATCGGCCCGGCCGTTGTCGTACCTGGTGCGAGCGTCGTGGATCGCCGCGGCGACCTTGGTCCCGGCGTTGGCGATCTCCTGGTCCCCGTTGGCGACCTTGCGGGCACCGTCCGCCAGCCGCCGGACCTGACCCGGGAGCGGCGCCGTGCTCCCCACCAGCGTCGACAACCCGGATTCGAGCTGGGTGGCGCCGTCCTGGAGATCGCCGGCTCCGGCGGCCAGCTCCTGCCCGCCCTCGGCCAGCTCATCGGCGGCGCTCTGGGCCTGGGCGAGGCCCTCGTGGAGCTGCTCCGCGCCGGCCGCGCCCTGGTCGAGCCCGGCGCGCACGTCGGCGATGCCGAGGAGGAAGGCGCTCACCGCCTCGCTGGAGACCCGCTCGGAGATGGCGTCGCGCACCTTGGTGGTGACGGTGTTGGCGATGGTGGTGGAGAGGTAGGAGTTGGCGTCGTTGGTGAGCATGGTCAGCCGGGCCTGCTCCGGGTCGGCGCCCGCCGAGCTGGTCAGCGCCGCGGAGAAGTCGCGCGGGATGACCAGCGCGAAGTCGAAGGTGCCGTCGTCGACGCCGGCCTTGGCAACGGCCCGACCGACCTCGTGCCAGCCGAAGTCGCCGGACTCCAGCAGCTGGTCGGCGACCTCGCGGCCGGCGTTCAGCGGCGTGCCGTCGGTGCCGGTCGCGCCGGCGTCCTCGACGACCAGGGCGGTGGGGACCCGGCTCAGCGCCTGGTAGGGATCGTGGTTGGCGTAGAGGTAGAGCCCCGCGTAGATCGTCGGCACCGTGACCAGGGCGAGCACCGTGATCCGGCCCATCCGGATGCTGAGCAGCCGGGTCAGCTCGGTCCAGGCGATGCGCAGGGCGGTCATGCGGTGGCCTTTCCGTGGTCGGGCCGATGATCGGGCCGATGATCGGGCCGATGATCAGGCTCCGTGTGCGCCTCGTGGTGCGCCCTGCCGATGGCGGTCAGCCGGGCGACCGGATAGGAGCCGGAGTCGGCCAGGTCGGCCGCGTCGCCGACCGTGACCAGCACCCCGAGCCCCCGGTCGGCGGCCGCGCGAGCGATCGGCCACCAGTCCCGCAGGTGTACGCCGTGCCGGTCCGGGCAGACGATCACGACGTGCTCGGCTCCCGGCCGGGACGCCCCCAGCTCGACGAGCGTCCGGAGGCGATCGACCGGCGCCACGCTCTCGGTGCGCGCCCACGCGCTGGTGTCCAGATCGTGCTCGCGCAGCCACTCGGTGACGCGGCGCGGCCCGGCCGGGCGGCCAGCCATGGCCAGCTCCTCCCCGACGATCGCGCGGAACGGGACCGGCTCGTCGGGCTCGGTGACGCCGGGGACGTCGACCAGCACGACCGCGCGCTGGAGCCGCTTGAGCTCGGTGTCCTCGCCGAGGGCGATGAACCCGGCGCTGAGCGGGAGCCGGCCGGCCAGGGCCAGCGCCAGCGCGGTGTTGCCGTGCCCCGGCCTGCCCACCGCGACCACGACCTCGCCGGGGAGGACCTCGACCGAGGTGGGCTCGAGCAGCTCGTCGACAGCCCCGGCCGTCATCACCAGGGCGGAGCGCTCGGGTTGCGGCGTCGTCTCCTCAGTCGTCATGGCAGCAGTCTGCACTCCCCGCCAGGAGACGACGGCGTCCGGCGCGTCGGGCCGGGACGGCCGGGTGGCGCCGGCGCGGCCATCGAGCTGTAACGCTGCGACCATCCGATCCGCTGTGGGGGATGAGAGCCATCCGCACATCAGGAGCACACCGCCTTGCCCCGCATCCAGACAAGCAGTCCCACATCCTTCCCGGATGGCACGGCCACGAGCGGTCCAGGAGGCGTCTCGCCCATCACGCAGGGTGAGGCATCTCACGGTCGCTGGTACTTCCCAGGCGACTCCCCGCCGCGTCCCTCGCACGGTGGCGTCGTTGCCGTTGCCATCCGGGAGCCCTCCCGCCCCACTTCGGACACGGCGAGGCGACCGTCCGGTTCCCCGGTTCCTCGCCGGCCGCATGGCACAGTGGGCCCAGAGAACGGCCCAGAGAACGAAGGCGTGGTCACGACCTGAGCACGGTCACCGTCGCGCCCATCGTCCACCTCGGGAGGAACCAGCTGGTCGAGCGGTCGCACCACGAGTCGGCGGCTCGTGGGACGGATGCCTCGGTCCGGTCCCACGAGCCGCCGAGTGCTGCCCAGGAGTCGCTGGACGAGGCGCTGTGCGCGGCACGGGAGGGCGACGAGCAGGGCTTCGTGGTGCTGTGGCGAGCGCTGCACCCGCCGCTGCTGCGCTATCTGGCCGTGCGGGCGAGCGACTCACCGGAGGACGTCGCCTCCGAGACGTGGTTCCAGGTGATCCGCGACCTGCCCTCCTTCGAGGGGAACGCCGGCGACTTCCGCGCCTGGCTGTTCACGGTGGCCCGCAACCGGGCGATCGACGCGGGGCGGGCCCGCGTCGCCCGTCCCGCCGTACCGCTGCACGAGGCGACTCCCGACGACCGGGCGGCGCCGAGCGCCGAGTCCGTGGCATTGGAGAACGTCTCCACCTCGACCGCGCTCGAGATGGTCGGCACCCTGCCGACCGAGCAGGCGGAGATGGTGCTGCTCCGAGTGGTGGCCGGGCTGGACGTCGCCACCGTCGCCCGGATGGTCGGACGCCGGCCCGGAACGGTCCGGGTCGCGGTCCACCGCGCTCTGCAACGGCTGTCTCACGACGTCCGGGTCCGCGCCATCCTCCAGGCCACGCGAGAGGTGGTGTGAGATGAGCGACCAGCAAGGCCCGGCCGACTGGACCGACGACCCGGTGACCCAGGCGCTGCGGGCGCCGGCCACCCCCGAGGAGCTTGCCGCCGAGGCCGAGTACGTCATGGTCTTCCGGACCGTGTCGGCGGCCGGTCGGACCGTTGCGCGGCCGGGTCGCTCGCTGGGCCGGATCGGCGTCGCGGCCGCGACCGTGATGACGACGGTGGTGCTCAGCGGAGGCGTCGCCGCGGCGGCGTACACCCAGACGCTGCCGGGAGCGGTCCAGGAGATCGCCCACGGCGTGCTCGGCCCGATCGGCGTGCCACCGGCGCCCGCGCAGCGAGGCCAGGCCATGCCCACCGAGGTCCGAAGCCCCCATCCGAGCACTCCCACGCCCCGGCCGAAGCCGGCCGAGCCGGTCGCGGGGACCACGAAGCCGGCTCGACCTGACCCCTCCCCGGACGCTCAGCCGGCCGCGAGGTCCACGTCCACCTCGACCACGGCACCGGTCCCGTCTCCGGCCGAGGCCACCACGCCGCAGGCCACCAGCACCACGCCCACGCCGTCGCTCACCGCGCCGGCCGAGCCGGACGCGACCACACCCGCTCCACCACCTCTCTCCGCTCCGACGATCACGGCGGCCGTCTCCTCGACCCGGGTGCCGTGGCACGGGTCCGTGGTGGTCACCGGCCGGGTCACCGCCGACAACGGCACTGCGCTGCGACGCCGGCCGGTCAGCCTGCTCGCGCGCCAGGCCGGCGACACCGGCTGGCAGGTCGTCGCGCGCACCCGCGCCGACCGCTCGGGGACGGTGCGGCTGACGGCGACCGTCGACGCCACCACCCGGCTGGTCCTGCGGTCCGGCCGCGGCGTGCGCAGCACCCCGATGCGAGTGGCGATGGTCCCGTCGGTGTCGGCGTGGGCGACGACCACGGCCTCGAGCACCCGGATCCGGGTCCTCGTCTCAGGCGCGCAGGCCGGCGACACCGTCAGACTGCTCCGCCGGCAGGGCGGCCAGCTGGTCTCGGTGACGACCGCGACCCTGGATGCCCGGGGCCGCGCCGTCGTCGTCCTCCCCACGACGGACGAGACCCGCCTGCGCGTCCGGCTCGACCGCACGCCCGGGCACACCGCCGTGCGCGTCCCGGTGCGTATCCCGGTGGCATCGCCCTAGCGTGTGATCTGCTGGCGTCTGGCGCCGGGAGATCACACGCTAGACGGGCGGCAGCGGGGACAGCGCACGATCTGGCCGGTCCATCCACGATCCGCCAAGATCCGCCCGATCAGCTCAGCGGTACGGCAGGGTAGGTCGAACACCTGGTGATAGGTCAGCCGGGCGG
>CAZTHV010000054.1:2179-13552 GCA_964613165.1 uncultured Marmoricola sp. | reverse complement strand
AGGCCCGACCCGATCTCGTCGGGGAAGCTGAACAGGTCGAGCTCGCGGCCGAGCTTGCGGTGGTCGCGGCGCTCGGCCTCCTCCAGCCGGTGCAGGTGCTCGGCCAGTGCCTCCTTGGACTCCCAGGCGGTGCCGTAGATGCGCTGGAGCTGCTTGTTCCTCTCGTCCCCGCGCCAGTACGCCGCGGCGCTGCGCATCAGCTTGAACGCCGGGATGCGCTTGGTGGTGGGCAGGTGCGGGCCGCGACAGAGGTCCTTCCACGCGGTCTCGCCGTTGCGGTCGAGGTTGTCGTAGATGGTCAGCTCGCCGGCGCCGACCTCGGCACTGGCGCCCTCGGCCGCGTCCGCCGCCGAGCCCTTCAGGCCGATCAGCTCCAGCTTGTACGGCTCGGCGGCCAGCTCCTCGCGGGCGGCGTCGTCGCTGACCGGGCGGCGGGAGAACCGCTGGTTGTCCTTGATGATCTTGCGCATCCGGGTCTCGAGCCGGTCGAGGTCCTCCGGCACGAACGGGGTCTCGACATCGAAGTCGTAGTAGAAGCCGTTCTCGATCGGCGGCCCGATGCCGAGCCTCGCCTCGGGAAAGAGGTCCTGCACCGCCTGGGCGAGCACGTGCGCGGTGGAATGCCGCAGGATGGCCAGGCCGTCGGGGCTGTCGATCGCCACGCCCTCGACGCCGGCGCCCTCGGTGAGCTCGTGGGAGAGGTCGCGCAGCTCGCCGTCGACACGAGCGGCGATGACGTTCGGGGTCTCGGCGAACAGCTCCCAGGCACGGGTGCCCGTCGTGACCCGCCGCTCCTCGTCGCCCGAGGGGCCGATCACGGTGACGAGCAGTTCAGACACGGAGGACTCCTAAGCGATACGCCGGACGGACCGGTTGATCGTATCGGCGGAGGCGCCGGGGCCACCGCCCGGTTTCGGGAGGACGCCGGAGGCGCGTCTCAGGAGGGTGAGCCGCCCGCTGGGAGGGCTCGCGGTGGGTCGGTGCTGGGTGATGCCGGGTTCGAACCAGTGACCTCTTCGGTGCGAGCGGCGGAGCCGCGCTCGGTGCGCGGAGTGGGCGATACTGGGTTCGAACCAGTGACCTCTTCGGTGTGAACGAAGCGCGCTACCACTGCGCCAATCGCCCGCGTGCGTCGGCCACCCTAACGCATCCGCGGACCGCGCCCGAATCGGGGCAGTCGCCGGCGACGGGCGTTCCGCAGGCTCTCGCGATGACACCTGCGGACCGGGACGGCGTACCGATCCGACCCGGAAACAGCGGCCCCGTCGCGGTGGTCCCGGGAGGCATCCGTCACAGCCTGGAATCTGGTCTAGTCCAGTAACGACTCAAACTAGACCAGTAGGCCCAATCTCATAGACCACTCCCCGGGAAAGAGCCCGAATTGGCCGGTATGACTTGCAGTCGTCCGAGGACTGCGCACACTCATGCATGTCGTGCTTCGGGTCGGCAGGAGGGTCGACCCCGGGAGACACGCCCACATCGAAAGGCACCTCGATGCACAAGGCAGTGGACGTTCGGACCATCACCGAGCAGATGCGACTGGAGTTCGTGGACGCTCAGGGCGGCGCGACCCCGCTCGACGCCGAGTTCGAGTTCAACCCCACCGACCCCTTCGCCGTCAGTGTCCTGTTCAAGGGCGAGCCGCACCCGGTGCGCTGGACGTTCGCCCGGGATCTCCTGCTCCAGGGCTTCTACGAGCCGACCGGTGAGGGCGACGTGCACGTGTGGCCCTGCCTCGGCTCCGACGGCACCGCCGTGGTGATCCTCGAGCTGTGCTCGCCCTCCGGCGAGGTGCTCGTCCAGGTCGGCTCGCGCGAGATGCACGCCTTCATCCAGCGGATGACCGCCCTGGTGCCCGTGGGCTCCGAGGGCTCCCACCTCGACCTCGACACCGAGATCAACGCGCTGCTCGGCGCCTGACCTCTCTCAGTCGGCCTCATCGAGGCTGCGTACCGCCCAGGCATGCATGACCCGGCGGGTCTGCTCCCCCGGTACGACGAACGTGCGGTCCCCGAGTGCCCGGACCGGCTGCACGTCCCGCGTCGTGGACGCCAGGAACACCTCCTCCGCCCGCCGCAGCACCTCCACCGGCTCGTCGGCCTCCACGATCCACGGACACCACCGCAGGATCAGCGCTCGGGTGACCCCTGGGAGGCAGCCGGAGTCCAGGGTCGGCGTACGGACCTCCCCGTCCACGACGTAGAAGACGTTCGAGCCGGTGCCCTCGCACAGGTTCCCCGCGGTGTTGGCGAAGAGCGCCTCGCTCACGCCGCGCTCCCGCGCCCAGGCGAGGGCGACCACGTTCTCGGCGTACGAGGTCGTCTTCAGGCCGGCGACGGCGCTGTGCTCGTTGCGCGTCCACGGAACCACGACAGCGGTCGTCGCCGCCTCGGCGGGCTCCATGGGCGCCGCCACCACGATCACGGTCGGCGCGCCGCTCCCCCGGCCCGAGCCCAGGGGCGCCGGACCGGCGGTCACGGTGATCCGCAGCCGTCCCAGGGGAAGCCCGTCAGCCAGCCCATCAGCCAGTACGGCGTCGACCCCGGCTCGCACCGCGTCCAGATCGGGCTCGGGCAGCCCCAGGCCCGCCGCCGACGCGACCAGCCGGTCGAGGTGCCGGCGGAGCGCGAACGGCGCCCCGTCCACGACCTTGACCGCCTCGAAGACCCCGTCTCCGACTGTCAGGCCGTGGTCGCTGACTCCGATCATCGGCTGCTCCGGATCCTCGAGCAGCACCCCGTTCACCCATGCGCGCACGCCCACACCGTAGACGCCGATGACGCTGGCCCACCGCGTGTCCGGGGCGCAATTTGTCCAGACCGAGGTATCCGCTATCGTTCTCTTCGCACCGCCGGTCACACGGTAGTCGCAAGCGGACGTAGCTCAGTTGGTAGAGCGCAACCTTGCCAAGGTTGAGGTCGCGAGTTCGAGCCTCGTCGTCCGCTCGGAGAGATGCCGAACCTCCGCGGTGGGTTGGCCGAGAGGCGAGGCAACGGACTGCAAATCCGTGTACACGGGTTCAAATCCCGTACCCACCTCGAACTTCATACCAGTTCCACCCTCGGGCGATTGGCGCAGCGGTAGCGCGCTTCCTTGACACGGAAGAGGTCACTGGTTCAAACCCAGTATCGCCCACCAGCTCTGATACGGCCTCTGACCTGCGGAAATAGCAAGTCAGGGGCCGTTTGGTTTCCCCCATCGTGCGTCGTACGTGCGTTTCGGATTCCAGCGTTCGCGGCCTCTCGATTGAGAGGAAGCTATGACCGCTCTACTCCACGAGCCCGCCCCAGCGACGCTGGCCGACCAATCCACCGGGAGCTTGATCCCGGTGGATTTTCGGCGTGGGATCTCCGGGTCTACATCTGCCAGGACCGCGCCGGCGGATAGGGCCCTCAGCACTTCGCCCCGCACCGAGACGCCGCTGTGGTGTGCACCATCGCGGGCAACGACCCCGGCGAGGCATACGGGCTCACCACAACCGCGCCATCTGGCAGCGCTGGTACGCCGCCGGCTGGGGCTGCCAGGACTGCGCGGAAGTGCTCCACACATGAACTCCCCCGCCGCTGAGATCGAGGAACTGTCGGGCCTCTCCGATAGGCCAGAACACAAGCCGGCCCCATCCGGAGATGCCACTCCGGCGGGACCTAGGAACCACGTCACGAAGGGACGCTGAACCATGGGTACATCTTCACAGACCGATCAGGATCTGGGACGCACGACCGCCGCTTGGATCGCTCGCCGGATGGAAGCGTTGGACTGGGACTTCGAGCGGTTGGCGGTCGAGACGGGCATGTCGTGGGGGACGTTGGCGTCCTACCGGGCTGATGCCAGCGGCATGTCGATGAACGAGCTGGCGGCGATCGCGCAGGCGCTGGGGACCGACGTGCTGACGTTGATCGGTGAGGTCGCCATGCGGGAGCGCCACGGCTGCCCGGACTGGTGCATCCGCACTGACCACAGCCCGGGTGAGGACCCGGACTTGCACTACGGGCCGGAGTTCGGGCCGATCTGGCCACAGGGCCTGGACGAGGCAGACCTGGGAGCGACGTTTGATCCCGGTGCACTCGCGGAGGCCGAGTTCGATGCTGATGCCCTCCGCGCGTTGGCCGACAACGCCCTGGCGGCTGCTCAGTGGCTAGAGGCGGTCCGATGAGAACGGCCACAGTGCCCGTCGCCATCGTCTGCCCGCCATGGTGCGAGGTCTCCCCCGAAGACCACGCCAGCGAGCTGTGGGACTACGAGGGGAACTGCGTCCACCGCACGACATCGGAGCCGATCCCGGACACCCAGGGCTCCGGCCATTCATTGGCCGAGCCGACCTTCCATAGCCCGGTGGCTGTCTCGCTCACCTCCTATGGATGTCACAGCGACGGGAGGGACACCGATGCCCCGACCGTTCACCTCCATCTCTCCGGCGCCGAACTCGGCCTGAAGCAGGCCCTCGCGCTGGCCGACGAGATCCGCCGGCAGGTGGAGCTGTACCGATCGACGGGCGGTGTGGCATGAGATACCGAGGCCACTACCTGCCAGTGGAAGCCCGCCGAGAGGCGCTGCGCAGGTACCGGGACCGGCGCTCGGGGACGTCGTGGTCGCCGTTCGCCACCGGCCCGCTGCGCCCCGTCGACGCCATGCGTGACACCGTCCACTACTTCGAGGGTTGGCTGGCTCACGCGGTCGCCTTCGGGCCGGTCGGTAAGCACAGCGTCAAGGAACTCACCGACCAGTACCGGGCGGCGCAGTTCTACCTCGATCGCATGTACGCCAAGCCGGCCGAGTTCAAGTACCGCCCCGTGCCCGCGCACACGATCGGCGAGTCTCTCAACGATCGTGTGCTGAGAGAGCGGCGTGCATCGTGAGCGGCATGGAGCCCTTCGCGGCCCTGATGCTGATGGGCGCCAGAGTCCGCGAGGTGCGCGACCTTGCCGAGGGTGCGGTATGGGTGGAGGAGAGCATGCTGCTGCTCATCGACGCCGACCTCACTTCTGCCGCCCGCGAGGAGGTTTCCCGCCAGACTCTGGGGATGGTGGCCGAGATCTCCGTCTGATCACCGTTCCACGTGTCCAACTTGGACACCTGCCCGCCCCGTCGCCCTCACCGGGTGGCGGGGTGGAGTGTTCTAGTCAACCGGACTCTGAAAGCTGAGATCTGCCCATGTCGGCCGAAGAACGTCTTATCGTCCAAAACCATGAGCCAATGGGTCAGCCGATTCGCCTCGCATCCGTTGTGGACATCGGTCCAGGAACTGCGGACGAAGCTCGGCGAGCATGCGTCCATTGAGGACCCCAGCGACCGCGACGCCTCGGATTACGCCTCAATGGCAACCATGATGGCCGGGGCAAGGCGCCGGTCTACACCGGCCATCATGGTCACGCCTCAGATGCTCGATACCAGCGACGCAGCCGTACGCAGGGTGATCGACGACCTGGCTAGGGAAGATGAGCCCGACTTCCGCATGACGGCTATCGGCCCCTCGGTGGATGCGATGGTCGCTTCGTTTGCCGCTTGGCCGCCGCCATCCCCCGAGGAACTGACAACGGCGGTTTCAGAGCAGCTTGAGCAGCTCGCCTCTCGGAGCGATGAACTGATCGGTGAACTTGTCACCAAGCGCGATGAGCTGTCCCGGCGAACAGCCGAACTGGAGACCCTGCAAGCAGATCTCTCAGGAAAGCTCGAAGCAACTCGCGCTGAGAATGACGAACTAACTTCGGGGTTCACGACTTTGTCAAAAGGCACGATCGACAAGGAGATGGCTGCCTGGCGTGAGTCCAGGGAGTTGCAGGAGGAGTCAGCGCAAGCCACGCTCGACAGACTGCGAGAGTCGAAGCTGAAGGCTGAGGAGATCGTGCACAGCACGACCGGCGTCGCCACCGCTACCGACTTCGGGAAGTACGCACGGCAACAGGGCATCGTGGCCGCGGTCTACGACTTCTTCGCGGGTCTTGTGGGCATTGCTGGCGTCGCGGCCCTAATCGTGCATCTTTACCAGGTTGGGGAGGTTGGGAGCGATCTCAGCCTATCTCTGACTCGGCTCGCCGCGTCACTTGGCACGCTCGGTATCGCTGGCATCATCGGTGCACGCGGAGGGCAGCATCACGCCGAAGCACGAGCTGCAAAGAGAACGGACCTAACACTGCGGCGCATCGAGCCGTTCACGGCCAACCTGGACGCGGACACGAAGCAAGCGATCATCGAGGAGACGACAGCCCGGATCTTCATCCGTGGCGAGTTGAATCAGACGGAGGAGGATCATCAAAGCATCGTGGTTCGGTTGCGCGAGCGAGCCCGCGATCTCGGCGGGCGACGGAAGCCGGCCTCTGAAGATGAGTGACGGCAGACGAGAGAGGATCTCAGAACTGGATTCCGCGAGCAGCGGCATCGCGGCAGACCCTCGCATAAGGATTCGGGTAGCAGACCACGCGCACAGACGTGATCTCGATGGTGGCACGGTCAGTGAGTCCGAGAGCCCCGGGGTGTAGCGCGAGAGCCGAGAGCCATTCGTCAACGGTGGCGCACTCTTCGACGGTTGCGGCGAGTTCGTGGTCTGCGCTCAGGTCGCCGGGAACGTCGTCGGCCTTGATCATTGCCTGTTCACACTCGCTTGACGGAACGACTGTCTCATAGGACACCTCGGTCGGAGCGGCGGTCGGGACGGCTGCATCACTTCGTTCGGGTTCATCCGAGGTACCGCAACCAGCCAGGACGACGAGGGCCACGAGGGCCACGAGGGCCACGACCAAACGCGTCATGTCCCGGAAGGCTAATGGTCGCCCCCTCCCCTGTGGCCGAACTGGGGGGGTTGTGACTTCCTCGTGTCGAGCTTGGCGATGCGGGCGATCTTCTCGAACTGGAGGATCACCTCACGAACGCGACGATCGCCACCCGCCGCTGGAGGCCCGGGCCGGTCGATCGCGTCGAGGTCGACCGGGCCGCAGCTCACTGATGATCGTGAGCGTAGTGCGCGACGCCTGTCCAGTGACTGTTCGACAGGCGTCGGTCGTCTCAACCCGCGAGCCTGGTTTCCCCCGGAGTGAATCCCGGTGCGACGGGAGACGCGGGCTTCTTGGGCTTCTTCGGCTTCTTCTTCGGGCAGGTGAACTCGTAGCGGACGTCCTTGCGCTTCCCGGGGGCACCCCGCGGCGTCTTGGTGAGCGCGGTCTTGCCGTTGGTCTTGAGCTTCAGCGTCTGGTCGAAGCTGAACCAGGGGAAGGTGACGTTGACGAAGCGCGAGGAGAGCAGTCGCTCCACGGCCTCGATCTTCGCCGCCGTGGTGGTCCCGCTCTTGACCGCCGATCGGAACTTCTTGGCCAGCTTGTTCTTGCTCCCCAGGGTCTTGGCGACGAACTCGCCCGCGATCCAGCGCGCCTCCTTCTTGCTCATCCCCAGCCGGTGCTGGAGGAAGCCGCGCAGGGAGAGCTTGAACGTCGTCTGCGCGTTGCCGGCCAGCTTCACCATGTTCTTCCCGGTGAGCTTCTTGGCCACCTTGGTCGCGATCTTGCCGACGGGCAGCACGGCGAGCAGGAGTTCGACGACGTTGAAGCTCGCCAGTGTCTTGCCGCGCACGCGCATCGCGGCTCCGGACGTCTTGACGTCCGGCTGGGTCGGCGCGGAGAACTTCAGGCCGGCGAACACCTCGGCGGCCGTGAGAAAGGCGACAGTGGCATTCCCCGGGCGGAAATTGCCATAACGCAGGGCCACACGCAGGATCCTGACCTTGCCCGAGCAGGTGACCCCCCACTGCACTCCGGCGGCGTACTCCGCGGGCATGTCGGCGATGTCGAGGCTCGAGTAGGTCCGGTACTTGTACTTCACGCCCGCGGACTCGGTGGCGGCGGCCGGCGACACCAACGCGCCGGCGAGAGCCACAGTGATGCCCAGCACCACGGCCGTCAGGGGCCTGACCCATTTCGTGTGAACGCGCGCGCCGCGCCTCGCCTCGTGCATGGGAGATCTCTATCCTGCCGGCGAGCTCTCGGCAAGACCCTGATCCCGTCGCGGCCGAGCGGGCACACCCCGGATGTCTTCGAGCAGGGTGTTGTGGTTCATCGCTTGGCCTTGCCCTTCTTCGCCTTGCCGGCGGTCTTGTCGAGGGCGGATGCGGTGGCCTTTCCGTGGGCCTTGGCGTCGTTGGCTTTGAGGACCTTCTCGATCTTGTCGAGCTTGGCGGTGACTTTGTTGATGGCGGCGACGGTGGTCTGGCCTTCGGTGGAGGCGCGGGCCACGGTGTTGCCGATCTTGCTTGAGTAGTCGGCCAGGTCCTTGTACTGGCTCTCGTACTGCTTGGCGAGTGAGGGGTTGGCGGCCAACGCGGTGATGAGCTGGGTGTTGCCCGAGGCCATGAGTTGTTGGAAGAAGCCGCCGGAGAAGTCGAGTCCGGCCGCTTTGAGTTTCGGGATGGCCTTGTCGAAGACGTTTCTCACTCCGGCCAGACCGGCCGTGAGGCCCTTGGTGAGGTTGCCGAGGCTGCCGGAGAACAGGTCGGGCATGTAGGCCGAGCTGATGCCGGAGATCATGTCGGTCAGGGTGTTGGTGAGGTCGGTCTTCTTGTCGGTCTTCTTCTCGAGGGTGTCGCGGAGCTTCTTCAGGGCCTTCTTGCCGAGCTTCTTGGCGGCCTTGCCGACGCGCTCGGCAGAGGACTCGATACCGACCGCGACACCGGCGCCGATGTTGTAGCCGATCGGCATCATGACCCGCGAGGGCGACTTGATCCCCATCAGCTTCTTGAACGGCCCAGGGATCTTGTCGGTGACGAACTTGATCGCGCCGGAGATCAGGCTGTCGGCTGCGCTCTTGATGCCAGAGACCAGGCCGCGGATGATGTCCCAGCCCTTGGAGACCAGCATGGTCGCGGCGTCACCGATGGCGCCCTTGATCTTGCCAGGAAGCCCAGTGACAAACTTGACCGCCTTGCCGATGCCCTTGTTGATTTTCGAAGCGAACCGGCCGACCGCGTCGCCACCCTTGACGAAGTACTCCGCCATCGCGCCGATGGTGTCGAATAGCGTCCCAGCCAAGAAGCCCGTCATCTGGATCAGCACTGGCAAGACAACCCCGAGCACCTTCGATGCCAGCTTGGCGAGGATACCGAGCACCTTCAGCGAGACGGAGGCCACCACGGCGAGCACCGGGCTCAGTGGCCGGAGCCGGTCCAGCATCCGCGAGACGGCGGGCAGGATCTGGGTGCTCATCGTCGCCGCGAGCTGATCGAAGACCGGCTTGAGATTGGTCGCGACGACCTGGACGATCTGGAAGATCGCCGGATACAGGCGTCCATAGAGGAACCCCGCCAACGAGGCGAGTATCGGCGCAACCTTGGTGGCGACCAGGCCGCCGATCTGGGCCAGGATCGGACCCCAAGTGTCCCGGAGGTACTGGCCCACCGCGGAGACAGCCGGCAGCAGGTTCGTGGCAACGAACTCAGAGAACTGCTGGCCGGCCGCGGACAGCTTCTCCAGCGCACCACCCGGCTGGCCAGCTTGGGAGCGGAGGCGAGCGAACGCGTCGGACGCCTTGGAGACGGCACCGGACAGTCCGCTGCCGATCGCGGCGCCGACCTTGGTCGCCACCGGCTCCATCTTGGACAGCGCGCCGGTGATCCCGGCGATGCCCGAGGTCATCTTCGGGAACACCCCGGCGAGCAGATTCGCACCGATGCGACCCAGGGACGCCTGCATGTTCTTCCAGGCACCGGTGAAGGTCTTGCCCGACTCCTGGGCGGCTCCGCCCAGGCCCTGCTTCATGGCCTTGGAGAAGGCGTCGAAGCCGACCTTGCCCTCCGAGGCCATCTTCGAGACCTCGGCCGGCGTGACCTTGAGCTGCTTGGCCAGCAACTGGAGGATCGGGATGCCGCGCTCGCCGAGCTGCTGGATGACCTCGCCGTTGAGCTTTCCGGTCGCGGCCACCTTGTTGAAGATCAGGCCCATGTCCGACATAGACGTACCGCCGATCGTCGCAGCGTCAGCAACGAGCTTGAGCGTCTTGGTCAAGGCAGCGCCCGGCTTGATCCCCGAGGCGACGGCGGAGGCGGCAACTGTGGCGGCCTCGTCGAGCCCGAACGCCGTGCCCTTCACCGACGCCAGCGCGTTACCCATGATCTTGTCGACCGACTGCGCCGAGTTGCCCAGCCCTCGAAGCTTGGCCGTCGCTTGATCAATAGCGTTCAGCCGAGAGAAGCCCTTCGCCAGAGACGTCCCGATGAGCGCGCCGGCAGAAGCGGCAACGCCGACAGCACCGACCTTGAGACTCTTGCCGAGTAGGCCACCGATCTTGGAGCCGGACTTCTGGATCTGCGGAGCCAGGCCCGCCTCCAGCTTGCCCGAGAAGCCCCGGGTGCTCGGAATGAGGCCGATGTACGCCGTGGCGATCTCAGCCAAGGTCGCCACCTCCCGCGCTCTCGTCGATCGCAGCCGCGGTCATCAACTGCACCCGCGTCACCAGCGAGTCCTCCTCTGCCGCCCGGCGAGCCGCCCTCAGCGCCCGACGGAGCTTGTGCGGGTTCTGTGCCACTCGCTCGCCCACCGACTCACGCACCACCGACAGCAAGTAGGCCGCACACCAGCGGACCTCCGCGGTATCGGCACCGTTGAGCAGGCCCAGCGCGGCCTCGTCGTTGCCGTCGCCAAGCTCGGCCAGACACCGCGCGGCCAGGTCGATCCCACGAGCGGCGTCATCGCCGGGGGTGGCGGCGTCCCGGTTCTCATCCATGGGGTGCGTCTCCTCAGGAAGTCTTGGTCTTGGCGAAGCGGTCATCAATGGGAACGACCTGGCCCCACCGGGGATCAGCACCGGGCCGATCAGGCTGAGCGGGCTTCTTCTGGGCGCGGAGGCGGGTGATCTTCTCCATCAGCGCGCTCAGCTCGACCGAGAGCGACTTGCGCTCACGCGGAGCGGCGTGGCTGAACGTCTTGTCGAGCTCGCTGTAACGCATCTCGGCCTCGGCCAGCTCATCACCGGCCTTCATCGCCTCGGTCAACGACGCATACACGTGCTGCTTGGCCATCACTAGCTCCTTCCTGGCCGTGGTGGAAATCCGGGTCACACACACATGTGCGTATGCCGGGAGAGGCGGCGGACCCGGGGTGGGGGTCACCGGGCACCCCGGTCACCCCATCAGGCCCGACCTCTGGACGATGAGGTCTGCCAGCTCGCGGGGATCGGTGCTCATCGGCTCGGGCTCGGCCTCGACGACCGCACCGTCAGTCCCGACCAGCTCGTTGGCACGCACGATCGCGATTCGTTCGGCGCGGGTCCGGTCGCCGCCACCGTCACGCAGTGCCTGACGGATCTCCTCGATGTGCCGGTCGAACTGCCTGCGCGCTTCGGGCGAGAGCTGGGCCAGATCGGTTTCGGTGACGCCGTAGCCCTCGACCACGTCAC
>CAZTHV010000054.1:0-2169 GCA_964613165.1 uncultured Marmoricola sp. | reverse complement strand
CACGGTAGGCGCGGGCGATCTTCCCGCCGTCGGCCTTGGGCCAGTCGAGGAGGGCGGCCTGGTCGGCGAGGTCGTCACGGATGCCGGCCGCGGCGATCATCACGCGGCCGAGCCTCTCGGCCGTCGCGAGGTTGCCCGAGTTCCGCAGGTCGGTCAGCTCTCCGCTTGCTCGGGCCAACAGCGCACGGTCAACGACGCCAGCCGCCTGCAGACTGCCCAGCAACTCACCGAGCGTTGCCTGGCCCCGGCCGGCTGCGGCCCGGGCGTAGGTGTCGAGGATGATGCCCTGATCCAAGGTACTCATGATGTTGGTTCTCCTTTTGGGGTCGACGCTTGATGTGGATGCCGGGCAGGTCTACGCGGCGTCGGCCGCGAGCTGCTCGAGTTTGGTCTGGCTCAGCAGCGCCAGCTCTGTGGGCTTCGGGAGCCGGAACACGGCTACCGACCAGAGGTTCTGGTAGGTCTCCGACTTGGCGGTGTTGCCCGCCCGCTCGGCCCAGCCGGGACGCTCGCCCTCGTAGAGCTCGACGACGTCGGTGAAGCGCATCTTGAAGCCCCGCACCGCGGCAGCGCGGGCCAGCACCGCGTCATCGGTCTCGATGGCCCGTTCGAGGATCCGCAGCGTCTGGACGCCGTTCGTCTCGGCGACCCGCTCTTGGGCGTCGCGGTACAGCATCAGGTACATGGCCGGGTCTGCGCCGGTCGGGACCAGGTCATCGATCCCGAACGCTCGACGGGCGTTCTTGGTGTTCTCCGCAGCAGCCGACCGCTTGAAGTCCTCGGCCAGCGCGTCCAGCGACGTCCGCGCGGCGAGCCACGCCTTGGCCAGACGCGGCAGCAACACCTCGTCGCGCAACCCGATCGACCGGATGCTCGCCTCCTGCTGAAGCCAAGAGTTCTTGACTGCCCGTGCCCGGTCTTCGAGTGCGTCCTTGACAGCCACTGCGATCTCCTCACGCCGCCCCTCGTGCGGCCCGGTAGTGCTCCACGGCTTCCCTGCTCACCCGCCACCGACCCGCGACCTCGGTTGCCTCCAACCGACCCTCGCCAATCGCCTTACGGACACCTCGCGAAGTGATCCCAAGCAGTTCGCCGGCCTCCGTAGTGGAGAGCCACTCAGAGACTGGGGCCAGTTCCGCAGTCGGCGCACGTTCGGTTCCCGTAGCGGAACCACGCCACCGCAACGCCGCCACATGCAACGCCATCAACACCGCGTCGACCTCCGGGTCGATCCCCCGAACAGCAAGCCGCACCTTGCCCAGATCGGTACGGCCATAGATCACCGCAGCGACACGCCCCGACACGATCGACCCCACACCCTCAGGCAGCAGATACCGCTCAGTACCCTGAAACCCACCCGACCTCACCTCCACCTCCACCACCCCCAGCCATGGAAGCGACGACGCAGCACCTGATGGCCAGGCCGGCTCATCGGGTTCTCCCGGCCAGGTAGGGGCATGAGTCGTCGTGGTGGACCTCGTGGTGGACCACGCCGTGCTGGTCGGTCCAGATCTGGCCGGGTTCGCTGTCGCAGTCTGGGCAGCGCCATGCCTGGGCGTAGGCGGCTGCTGCTGCGCCGATGAGGAGCTGGCGGCGTTGGACTCGCTGCTGGCGGCGCTGGCGTGAACGCCTCGGATTGCTCATCGGGTCTCCTGCAGTTCGCAGGTTCCGCACATGCCGGTCTGGGCCTGCTGGTCGGCCGCGGCGAGGTCGATCGAGCACACCGAGCAGGTATCGGTCTCTTCGGGCCTGACAGTCGTTGTCCCGGACAGTCCTGACCTGTCCGCGTCCGCACCCCCTAAAGGGGGGTTGCGGACAGCGGGGTCAGAGGGGTCATCGCGGGCACCTGTCCGCGAGCTGTCCCGGACAGTTCGGGCCTGCTCTTCCTCGTGCCTCTTCTTGCGGACCTTGACGACCTTGGAGAGCAGCTGGTTGTTGACCTTGCGGCCGTCTTGACGCAGGGCCTCCGCAGCAGCCGGACGGCCTGCGTCGAGCGGCACACCGAGGCGGTCTAGGACTGCGTCGACCTCCTTCTCCCGAGCATCCAGAGCCACCGAGATGCCGCTGGCGACCCGGTGGTGCAGGGTCGGGTACTGCTCGCGGACCAGGGTCAGCCGGTCGTTGTCCAAGGGCATCCGGTGATCGGTGCACAACAGCTCCAGCACGGTC
>CAZTHV010000053.1:0-13623 GCA_964613165.1 uncultured Marmoricola sp. | reverse complement strand
GTCGCCGGCGAGGCCGGCGACGGTGACCCGGACGCCGTCGGCGGTGGTCTCGACGGACTCGAAGGCGGTGCCGGTGCGGGCGGCGATGCCGCGCTTGCGGAAGGCCCGCTCGAGCTGCTTGGAGGAGGCCTCGTCCTCGGCCGGCAGCAGCCGGGGGAGGGCCTCGACGATGGTCACCTCGGCGCCGAACGAACGCCACACGCTGGCGAACTCGCAGCCGATCACGCCGCCGCCGAGGACCACCGCTCGTGCGGGTACGGCGGGCAGGCCGAGCGCGTGCTCGGAGCCGATGACCCGCTCGCCGTCGAGCTCCAGGCCGGGCAGGCTGCGGGTGTAGGAGCCGGTCGCCAGGACGACGGCCCGGCCGGCGTAGCGCTCGCCGTCCACCTCGACGGTGCCGGGAGCCACCAGTCGCCCCTCGCCCTCGACCACGGTGATGCCGCGGCCGGCGATCAGGCCGGTGAGTCCCCGGTGGAGTCGCTGGACGACCGCGTCCTTGTAGCGGTGAACCCCGGCCATGTCGATGCCGTCGAGCGTCGCGAGCACCCCGAACTGTGCCGCGTCTCGCGCGCTCTGGGCGATCTCCGCGCTGTGCAGCAGTGCCTTGGTCGGGATGCAGCCGGTGTGCAGGCAGGTGCCGCCGATCAAGTCCTGCTCGACGAGGACGACGTCGAGGCCCAACTGGGCGGCTCGGAGCGCGCAAGCGTATCCCCCGGATCCCCCACCCAGGATGACCACATCGACGTGGTGCGCCTCGGTCACTGGCCCTCCGCCTCTTCCGCGTGTGACTTGTGCCATCTTTGCACCTCCGCACCGCAAGTCCATCCAGCGGGGCCCGACACGCGGACCACGCCGACTAGCCCGCGCTGGGGTCGGTACCCCACAATTGCGGCATGGGATGGCGTGATCGCTTCCGGCCGGGTGGCCGTCGTGGCGGGATGGTGCGTGGTGGACCGACCGGGGCGACCGTCCGGGGCTCGGACTCGACCGATGCCCGGCACCTCACGGAGTTCGTGAGCAGCCGGCGTGGTGTCGAGGGCTTCGTCGAGCCGCGCACGACCATCAGCGAGGTCACGCTGCTGCTGGTCGCCCACGACGGCGAGTGGACCCGCCGCCGGGTGCCGTCGGTCGCCTGGGCGCACGACTTCGCCAACACGCACGGCGTGCCGTCGTACGACGCCGCCGTGGTCGGCATCCCACAGCGGATGCGGGACTACAACAGCCGGGAGAAGAGGCGACTGCGCGAGCAGCTCGATCGCGACCTAGGCGACATCTAGTGGTGCGTTCCCAGCGGCTGCTGAGCTGGGGTTCCTGAGCCGGGACCAGCTTCATGTAGGTTAGCCTTGCCTTAGTTGCCTACCTGAAGGTTCGTCAGCATGCTCTCTTCCTCCTCGTTCTCGCTTCGTTCGCGCCTCGGTGCGGCCGTCGCGGCACTGCTCGCACTCGCCGTCCTGGCGGGGTGCTCGGATTCGGAGGTGACGAGCGAACCGGACGAAGCCGGCGCCACTCACGTGGTGAAGTCGGAGTTCGGTGACGTGACGATTCCCGTGACACCGAGGAAGGCGCTGGGGATGTACACGACCGACGTCGACATCCTGGCCACCCTGGGCATCGAGCTGGCCAAGGATCAGCCGATCCGTGGCGACGGCTACACGACGTTCCCGTCGTTCTTCCCGCAGGACGCGCTGGAGGGCATCAAGCCGTTCGCGAACTATCCCGACTACAACTACGAGGCGATCCTGGCCGCTCAGCCCGATTTCATCCTCAACGGGCTCGGCTACGACAAGAAGGTGGTCAAGCGGCTCCCCGAGATCGCGCCGACCTACAGCCTCAACGCCTACGACGGGCGCAACTGGCGCGAGCACTTCAAGGAGACCGCCGAGGCGCTGGGCCGGGTCGAGCAGTACGACGCCTGGGTGGCGAAGTACGAAGCCCGGGTGGCCGAGGTGAAGAAGGAGATCGGACCCGATGCGGCGAATCTCGTGGTTGCGCCGCTGAGCTGGTACGAGGGCAAGGCGGCCGTCATGTGCTACACCGGCGTCGAGTGCTCGGTCTTCGCCGATCTCGGGTTGAAGATCCTCCCAGCCGCGCAGGAGAAGGACGGCGAGGGTGTCGAGCTCAGCGGCGAGCAGCTGGGTCAGCTCAAGGAGCTCGACTACGCCTTCGCCATCAAGTCCCCGGGCGAGGCGGGCGAGAAGGAGTACGCGGCGGCGCTCGAGCAAGCGGGGAAGAACGCGCTGTGGAACGACTTGAAGGTCATCAAGGACGATCATCTGATCGCCTACGACATGGAGATGACCTTCGGCTCGCCGAGCGGGCAGATGGCGTTCCTCGACCTGGTCGGGGAAGCGCTGACCAATGGCTGATCAGTCCCGCATGCAGGTCTTCCACGCCGAGGTCGTTCGCGTGGAGGACCTGACGCCGGGGATGCGCCGCGTCGTCTTCGGCGGCGAGGGCCTGACCGGCTACTGGAGCACCGGGATCGGGGACGAGTACATCCGGCTGCTGTTTCCGGCCGAGGGCGAGGATCGTCCTCAGCTGCCCGTGGTGAACCAGGACGGCGACGGCCTGGACTACTCCACGATCGACGTCGAGCGGCTGCGCACCTACACCGTGCGAGAGCTCCGTCCCGAGGTCGGTGAGCTGGCCGTGGACTTCGTCGTGCACAGTGGCGGTGTCGCCGCGGCCTGGGCCCGGACCGCCGGGCCCGGCCAGGTGATCGGGGTGAACAGTCCGACCGCGTTGTACGAGCCGCCGGCCGGCCTGCGATGGCAGCTGCTGGTCGCCGACTACGCAGGCGTGCCGGCGGCGGTCCGGCTTCTGGAGCAGGCGCCGGCGGGCGTGCGTACCCGGGCGGTGTTCGAGGTCGCGAGCGACGACCATCGGCTCGCGCTGCCGGCGTATCCCGGGGCCGAGGTCACCTGGGTCGTCGGCGGCAACGGGTCCGGCCCGAGCAGGCTCGAGGAGATCGTCCGGTCGTCTCCGCGACCCGAAGGCGTCGGCTACGTGTGGGTGGCGGGGGAGACGAAGGTGCTGCGGGGCGTGCGACGCCATCTGCGCCACGAGCTGGGTCTGCCGGCCACGTCGTACAAGACCATCGGCTACTGGATCGATCGTGCCGAGGAGTGGAACCAGCGGTTCGCGGACCTGGACGAGCAGACCAAGCTGGCGTTCGAGACCATGTGGGACAGCGACCGCGATCCCGAGGAGATCGAGGACGAGTACCACCTTCGACTGGCCACGCTGGGCCTGTAGCCGTCATGTCCGTCCTGGATCGATCCGCGCGGGTCGCCTCGGCGCCGCCTCGCGCGGATGGACGCAGGCGTGGCATCGGCCTGCTCGTCATCCTCCTCACCCTGGCGGTGCTGCTGCTGCTCAGCCTCGCCTTCGGCTCGAAGGCGCTGCCGCTGGGTGATGTGATCGGCGCCTTGACCCATCCCGACGGCGGCGAAGCGACCGCGATCGTGGTTCATCAGCGGATTCCGCGGACCGTGCTGGCGATCCTGACCGGCGCGGCACTGGCTGTGGCCGGTGCGCTGATGCAGGGCTTGACGCGCAATCCGCTGGCTGACCCGGGACTGCTCGGTGTCGGCGCCGGCGCGAGCTTCGCGATGGCCATCGGCGTCAGCCTGTTCCCTGCCATGTCCATGCTCGGTCTGGTCTGGTGCGCCTTCATCGGCGCGATCGCGACCACGGCCGTGGTCTACATGATCGGCACGGTGGGCCGTGCGGGAACCTCTCCACTGACACTGACGCTCGCGGGCGTGGCGATCGGCGCGGTGCTCGCGGGCATCACCAGCACCCTGACCATCCTGAACGCACGCACCTTCAACGCGATGCGGTTCTGGTCGGCAGGCGCGCTGGACGGCCGCGGCTGGGACATGATCGGCACCGTCGCACCCTTCATCGGCATCGGACTGCTGCTGGCGGCGGTGGCCGCTCGCGGACTGAACGCCGTCGCGCTCGGCGACGATCTGGCCACCGCGCTGGGCAACAGCCGGACCCGCACGCGGACGGAGGTCATCGTGGCGGTGACCTTGCTGTGCGGCGCGGCGACCGCGGCGATCGGACCGGTCTGGTTCGTCGGCCTGATGCTGCCACACGTCGCGCGGTGGCTGGTCGGACCCGACCAGCGCTGGATCCTGGCCTACACCGCCCTGATGGGACCGGCCCTGATGCTCGGCTCGGACATCGTGGGACGGCTGGTGGTCCGGCCCGACGAGATCGCCGCGGGCATCGTGACGGCGTTCTTGGGTGCGCCGGTCCTGATCGTGCTGGCCCGCCGGCACAAGGCGTCGATGCTGTGACCGGCACGAGCATCGACTTCGGCCACCCCAGCCTGGCGGTGCGCAGCCCTGGCGACCGGATCAGCGGTCGCTTCAACCTACGCACGCTCGCCGTCGTCGCGATCGTGACGATCGCCATGCTCGCGACCGCCGTCCTCGCGCTGGGACTGGGGACGATCCGGCTCGGGCCGAGCGAGGTCGTCCAGGCACTGTCCGGGCGCTCGTCCCCGGCGATCCACACCCTGGTCGTGGACTGGCGGCTGCCGCGCGTGCTGATCGCGGTGATGTTCGGCGCGGCCCTGGGCATCGGCGGGGCGATCTTCCAATCGCTCACGCACAATCCGCTCGGCAGTCCGGACGTCATCGGATTCGACGCCGGCGCGTATACGGGCGCCCTGGTCACGATCATCGCCACGCACTCGCTGAACATGGTGATTCCCGGCGCCCTGATCGGTGGCATCGTCACGGCGCTGCTGGTGTATCTCTTGGCCTATCGACGCGGGGTGCAGGGCTTTCGGCTCATCGTGGTCGGCATCGCGATCACGGCGGTTCTCGGCTCGCTGAACACCTACTTGATCGTCAAGGCGGAGCTGTGGGCGGCCCAGATGGCCGCCATCTGGGGGGCCGGCAGCCTCAACGGCCTGGATGCCGCCGATGCCCGGCACGCGGGAGTCGTTCTCGGGGCGCTGCTGATCCCGCTGTGCTGGTTCGGCCGTCGCCTCGCCATGCTGGAGCTAGGTGACGACGCGGCACGTGCACTGGGGGTGCGGGTCGAGTTCGATCGACTCGCGCTGATCGTCCTGGGCGTGGCCGCCACGTCGGTCGTCACCGCGATAGCCGGGCCGATAGCGTTCGTCGCCTTGTGCGCACCGCAGATCGCTCGACGTCTGACCCGGGCGCCCGGGGTGCAGATCGTCCCGTCCGCCTGCCTGGGCGCGTTGTTGCTGCTGATCTGCGATGTCGCCGCGGCCAATGTCTTCGCGCCCACCATTCTTCCGGTCGGTCTGGTCACAGTCGTCCTGGGCGGCTGCTACCTGGTCCTGCTACTCATTCGCCAGGCGAGAAAGGAACTCCGGTGACCGAACTCGACAGCCGGCCAGCCCCGGACTACGACATGCCGACGGCCGGGCCGCGGACTCCACCTCCGCTCCAGGCGCAGTCCCTCACGTTCGGCTACCACGACCGACCGGTCGGCGTCGACGTCGACCTGCTGGTGCCCGAAGGCTCGTTCACGATCATCGTCGGACCGAATGCGTGCGGCAAGTCGACGCTGCTGCGAGCGATGTCACGACTGCTCAAGCCCACCGCCGGGCACGTTCTGCTCGACGGCAAGCAGATCTCGAGGTACCCGTCCAAGCACGTCGCCCGTCGGCTCGGCCTGCTTCCGCAGACCTCGATCGCGCCGGACGGGATCACGGTGGCCGATCTGGTCGCCCGCGGCCGCTATCCGTACCAGACGGCGTTCACCCAGTGGTCGCGCGAGGACGAGGCCGCGGTCTCGGAGGCCATGGTCGCCACCCGGACCACCGAGCTGTCCGGTCGTCTGGTCGACGAGCTCTCCGGTGGTCAACGCCAACGGGTCTGGATCGCGATGGTGCTCGCGCAGCAGACCGGGCTGCTGCTCCTGGACGAGCCCACGACGTTCTTGGACATCGCCCACCAGATCGAGCTGCTGGAGCTGTTCCGCGACCTCAACGAGAACCACGATCGCACCATCGTCGCGGTGCTCCACGACTTGAACCACGCCGCGCGCTACGCCAGCAACATCGTGGTCATGGGCGAAGGGCGCATCGTCGCCACGGGCACTCCGGTCGAGGTCCTCACCGAGGCCAGCGTCGAGGCCGTCTTCGACCTGCGCTGCCGCATCATCGACGATCCCGTCACCCACACCCCGTTGGTGCTGCCACTGGGACGCTGCCCGCGCTGAGACGCGTCACCGCCGCACGTCGAGGACGGCGGGACCCGAGCCGGTGCGGCTGCCTGCACCCAGGCTGGCCTGCCACATCCGCGCATAGTGGCCGCCGGAGCGCAGCAGCTCATCATGGGCTCCGGACTCGACGATGCGGCCGGCGTCCAGCACGATGATGTGATCCGCCGCGGCGGCCTGCGACAGCCGATGGGCGACGATGACAGTGCTGCGCCCGGCCGCGACGCGCTCGACGGCGGCATCCAACAGCCGGGCGCCGGCACTGCCGGCGTCGGCGGTCGCCTCGTCCAGGACGGCGATCAGCGGGTCGGCGAGGAGCAGGCGGGCCAGAGCCAGCTGCTGGGCCGCCGCGGCATCCAGTCTTCGGCCACCCTGGCCGACCACGGTGTCGAGACCGTCGGGAAGGGCCTGTGCCCAGGAGCGCGCGCCGACAGCGGTCAACGCCTCCCACAGCCGTGAGTCGTCGGCGCCCGGGCACGCGAGGTGCAGATCCTGACGGATCGTCCCGGCGAAGACATGGACCTCCTGGGACACCAGGCCCACGTACGGGCGCAGGTCCTCGGGTCGTCTGTGGGCCGGCTCGCCCCCGAGCCGGATGCCACCATCCGCCGGTGCCAGCAGGCCTGCCAGCAGCTTCGCCAACGTGGACTTGCCGGCACCGCTGGCGCCCACCAGTGCCACCCGGGTCCGGTCCTCTGCGGACAGGCAGATCTCGTCCAGGACCGGGCGGCCGGGGTCGTAGGCCATCGACACCGTGTCCAGGGCGAACGCGCCCGAGCCCGGAACGTCGCGATCCGTCACCGGTTCCGGCTCCACCCTGGCGACGCCGACCAGGCGAGCCAGACCCGCTCCGGCCTCCTGGGCCTCGTCAACGAGGCTGAGCAGGATGCCGATGGGATCGAACAGGCCGAAGAACACCAGCGCCGCCGCGGTCGCCTCGCCGACGGTGACCGCATCCATCGACACCAGGACATAGCCGGTGACCAGCACGGTCGCCAGCCCGACGTACTCCGCGAAGTTGAGACGGGCGAAGAACGTGGTCTGCATCCGTACCGTTCTCAGCTCACAGCCGACTGCCTCCCCGGACACCCGCTCGACCTTCCGCAGGCTCTCCGCCCGCAGGCTCAGTGCGCGAATGGTGGCGGCGCCACTGATCGTCTCCAGGGACTGCTGGGCTCGCTCGCCCTCCACCACGCGCTCGCGGGCATACACCGGCCCCGACGTGCGCAGGTACCACCTCAGTGCCCACCACTGCACGGGGACCGCGGTCAGTCCGGCCAAGGCGAAGCGCCAGTCCAGCGCACCGAGTCCCGCCAGGCTGACCGCGATCGTGAAGGCCGCCGAGCCCAGCGCGGGGATGACCTCGCGGATGGCAGTCGTCGCCACCGCGACGTCGCCGGTCACCCGCGCCACCAGGTCGCCGGTGCCGCTGGCCTCCACCCGGCCCGCCGGCATCCTCAAGGCGCGGTCCATCACCCGTTCGCGCAGCGTGGCCAGCGCCGGCTCACCCGCACGCGCGATCAGGATGTCCGCCATGGCCCGCACCGGAACGCGGGCGATCAACACTCCCAGCAGCACCAGAACGGGGAACGTCAGCGCGCTTGTCGCCTTGCCGTCGTTGACGGCGTCGACGACCCTGCCCAGGACCAGCGGGGTGACCAGGCTCATCGTGCTGACCGCCAGCATCAGGACCAGCGCCATCACGCACAGGTGCCAGACCGGGCGCAGCAACCGGAACGTGAAGCGCCAGGTCTGGCGCGGGCTGGCGGTGGGGAGCAGCCCGGTGAGCAGCCCAGTGGGGGTCGTCATGGCTGCACCAGCCTCCGGTACCTGTCGTTGCCGGCGACGAGATCGCCATGGCTGCCCTCGGCGGCGAGTCGCCCACCGTGGACGAACAGCACCCGATCGCAGCGCGACAACAGGATCGGGCTGGTCGTGAGCAACGCGGTCGTTCGGCCACGCCGCAGCGCGACCAGGCCCTCGCCGATCTCGTCCTCGGTCACCGGGTCGACGGCGGTGGTCGGGTCGTGGAGCACCAACACCGGCGGATCGCTGACGAGCGACTGGGCGAGCAGCAGGCGCTGTCGCTGCCCGCCGGACAGATTCGCGCCATCGGGTCCGATCAGGCCCGCACTCCCGTGCCGGAGTGTGGAGACGACCTCGTCGGCCCGCGTGGCCGCCAGCACCCGTCGGACCCACGCCGGGTCGTCGCCGCTTCGAGCCATCACCTCGTCGACGCTTCGCCCGAAGAGCCTCGCGTCGTGCCCGGCGTACACCACCGCGCGCCGCAGCGCATCGACATCCAGATCGCCGTACGCCCGGCCGTCGATCAGCAGACGTCCTCCCTCGGGGTCGATCTGTCTTCCCAGGCACTCGGCCAGGAGCTGCGCATGTCCGGCCTGATCCACCACCACGCCCACCAGGCCGGCTTCGATGCGGAGGCTCAGCGGGCCCAGCCCCGTCACCACCACGTCCTGCAGCTCCAGGCTCCCCGGTCGCGCCGAGACGGGATCGCGGCCTTGCGCACGCAGGCCGGACGGCTCGACCAGCACCGCCGCGACCCGCCGTGCGGACGCGCCGGCCTGTGCCCACCGTGCGCCCGCCGCGGCCAGCTGCGACATCGGAGTGGCCACGAACTGGGCCAACCCGAATGCGGCGATGAAGCCGCCGATGCTGATCTCGCCGCGCAGCGCGAGGAGGCCGCCGACCCAGGCCACTGCGGCCAGGAACAACGCGCTCAACGTGGTGGTGGCGGCCTCCAGCCCAGCCTCGGCGTAGGCCGCGCGGAGGGTCGCGGTCAGGCTCGTGCGGCTCGCCTGTCGATAGCGTGCCGAAGCCGCCGTCTCGGCGCTGATGCCCTTGACGACGCGCAAGCCGGCCACCAGGTCCGCCGCCACCGCGCTGGCCCGGCCGACACCCGCCTGCTCCGCGCTGGTACGTCGCCCCAGCGGGCCGGACAGCACGCTGACCAACGCCAGCAGGACGGGCGTCCCCACCAGGACGAGGACGCCGAGCTTCCAGGAGACGAGGAACAACGCCGTGGCGGCCGTGGACAGCGCTGCCAGGCTCGCCGCGCAGTAGATGACCAGGCCGTTGGCTCCGGCGACCTTGTCGGCGTCCGATGTCGAGATCGACAGCAGCTCGCCGTGCGCCCGGCCCGCCCGCGCGGCGCCGTACGGATCCAGGACCCGTGCCATCAGCCGCATCCGGATCTCGTGACCCGCCTCCGCGGCCACCCGTACGCCGGCGCGGGACCCGAGCCGATAGGACCACGACAGCACCGCGAACACGGCGCCCAGGCCGGCGAGTCCGAGCACCAGCTCCCGCGCAGAGCTCGGTCCGATCGCCCGATCCACCACATAGCCGATCATCACCGGCACCAACGCCTCGCCGACCTGATGGCTCATCCGCAGGATGGCGGCGACCGACAGCAGACCGGCCCGGTGGGTGACGGCGACCACCATCACCGACCGGGCATCCGAAGCCATGTGCTTAGGTTAGCCTAACCTGATCGGCGGCTTGACTGAGGCTAGGCCCGGCCGCGGACCAGCTCCACGAGGGTGGCGACGGCGAAGCCGGTGCCACCGGAGGGGACGTGCCCCCACGGCGCACCGGTGTTGTACGCCGGCCCGGCGACGTCGAAGTGCGCCCACGGCCGGCCCTCGACGAACTGCTCGAGGAAGGCCGCGGCGTAGGAGGCCGACCCCCAGCGCACGAAGTTGTGCTGGAGCAGGTCGGCCACCTTGCTCTCGGTGCGCACGCTGATGCGGCTCTCCTCGGGGATGGGCAGGTGCCAGAACAGCTCGCCGGTGCGAGTGGCGGTCGCCTCGACCTCGGTGACGATGTCGTCGTCGCCGAAGAGGCCGGCGATCTTCTCGCCCAGAGCGACCACGCAGGGTCCGGTGAGCGTGGCCACGTCGAGGATGACGTCGGGCTCGTCGCGGACCGCCATGGTGAGCGCGTCGGCCAGGATCAGTCGCCCCTCGGCGTCGGTGTTGAGCACCTCGACGGTCTTGCCGGACAGCATGGTGAGGACGTCGCCCGGGCGCATCGAGGTGCCGGAGAGCATGTTCTCGGCCATCGGGACGTAGGCGGTGACGGCGACCGGGATCTCCAGCTCGGCGATCGCGTGGATGGCGGCGACGACCGCCGCGGCTCCGGCCATGTCGTTCTTCATCGCCGTCATCGACGAGGCCGGCTTGATGCTCAGGCCGCCGGAGTCGTAGGTGATGCCCTTGCCGACCAGCGCCACGGAGCCGCGGGCGTCGCGCGGCTTCCAGGTCAGCTTGACCAGGCACGGCGGGTTGGCCGAGCCGTCGCCCACGGCCAGGATGCCGCCGCAGCCGAGCTCTCGGAGCGCCGCCGCGTCGAGCAGCTGGTAGCGGACGCCGCGGCGTCCCTTGGTGGCCGCCTTGACCCGGGCAGCGAACTCCTCGGGCACCAGCAGGTTCGGCGGGGTGTTCACCCAGTCACGGGCGGTCGCGGTCACCGCGCCGACGACCTGCGCCTCCTCGAAGGCGGCGATCACGTCCACCCGCCGCGGGGTGTCGCAGAGGATCACCACGTCGGCGACCTGGGCCGGCGGCGCCGCCGACTTGTGGCCGGCGTAGCGATAGAGCCCCGAGATGACGCCGTCGGTGACGGCGCGGACGTGGTCGGCGTCGGGCGTGGGCAGCGCGAACGCGACGGAGGCGGCGTTCTGCAGGCCGCGCGCGGCCGCTCCGGCGGCCCGGCGTACCGCCTCGGGCGTCAGGTCGGCGAGGTCGCCGAGCCCGACCACGACCAGGTGAGCGGCGCTGATCGCCTCGGCGGCCGGGATCCGCAGCACCTCGCCGGGCTTGGCGCCGAATCCGAGCGAGGCCAGCATCGGGTCGAAGCGCCGGCCGTACACGTCCGCGACGGGCTCGCCGCCGGGGCAGACCACCCGGGTGCCCTTGGGGTTGGTGGCGACGCCGATCACCACCACGTCGGTACGGGTTCGGTCCGGAGAGGCCTTGCGCAGCGTGTACGTCGTCACGGCGGTCATCCTAGAGACGGGTGCGCTGCGATACGTTGCGGCCATGGCCCTGACCCATTCACCGCTGCACGACCGGCACGTCGCTCTCGGGGCGAAGCTCGCCGAGTTCGGCGGGTGGGAGATGCCCCTGGAGTACGCCGGTGTCTTGAAGGAGCATGCCGCGGTGCGCGACGGCGTCGGGGTCTTCGACGTGAGCCATCTCGGCAAGCTGGTGGTCCGCGGCGAGGGAGCCCTGGAGTTCCTCAACGCCTGCCTGACCAACGACCTCGGGCGGGTCGGACCGGGACAGGCGCAGTACACGCTGTGCTGCGACGACGCGGCCGGCGGCGTGGTCGACGACCTGATCGTCTACCTGCGCGACGACGACCATCTGCTGCTGGTCCCCAACGCCGCCAACTCCGCCGCCGTGCGGGGGCTGCTGGAGAGGGCCAAGCCGGCGGGCGTGACGATCACCGACCATCATCGGTCCCATGCGGTGCTCGCGGTGCAGGGGACCAGGTCCGATGAGGTGCTCGCCGCGATCGGGCTTCCCGCCGGCCATGACTACATGTCCTTCGTCGAGGCCCCCTTCCAGGGCGCCGAGGTGGTGGTCTGCCGGACCGGCTACACGGGGGAGCGCGGCTACGAGCTGATCGCGCCGGCCGAGGTCGCCGGCGTCCTCTGGGACGCGATCCTGGTCGCCGGCGAGCCGCACGGCATCCTCCCGTGCGGCCTCGGCGCACGGGACACGCTGCGCCTCGAGATGGGCTACCCGTTGCACGGGCAGGACATCACCCGCGACATCACCCCCAACCAGGCCCGGCTCGGCTGGGCGGTCGGCTGGTCCAAGCCCTCGTTCTGGGGCAGGGACGCGCTGGTCGCCGAGAAGGAGGCCGGCCCGGCCGTCGTGCTGCGCGGCCTGGTTGCCAGTGGGCGCGGCATCGCCCGACCGCAGATGAGCGTGCGGGTGGCCCGCGACCTGCCGGTCGGCCACGTCACCTCCGGCACGTTCTCGCCGACCCTGAGGAAGGGCGTCGCGCTGGCCCTCATCGACCGTCAGATCGCCGACGGCGCCGAGGTCAGCGTCGACGTCCGTGGACGCCAGGAGGTCTTCGTGGTGACCAAGCCGCCGTTCGTGCAGCAGGAGGTGAGAGAGACATGACGACGTCCCAGCAGCCCGCCGCCTGGCGGTGGCGCCTGGCGGACGCGGACGGCCGAGAGATCACCGCGCTGTCCGCCTTCGACGCCGGCCAGGAGTTCCCGACGCGCAGCGACGCCGAGTCGTGGGTGGGCGAGAACTGGGCCGAGCTCGCCGCCGAGGGGGTCCTGGCGGTCACCCTGCTGGAGGGCGACCGCGAGGTCTACGGGCCGATGTCGCTGGAGGCCTGAGGCTCGCCTCAGACCGGCCGGCCGCCCAGCTTGACCTTGGGCTTGGGCAGCCGCATGAAGCGCAGCTGCAGCGCCCGCAGGATCGCGTACGACGTCACGCCCTTGAGGCTCTCGTCGGGGAGCTGTGCCCGGACGGCCCGCTTCACCCGGAAGACCAGCCAGGAGCAGTCGATGACCATCAGCAGGATCGAGACCGTCCACACCGACGACGCGAACTCGGCGACGCTCTCGTTGCCGGAGTACATCAGCACCATGATGATCACCAGCAGCGGCAGCAGCAGCTCGGTGAAGGAGAGCCGGGCGTCGACGTAGTCGCGCACGAACCGCTTGACCGGGCCCTGGTCGCGGGCCGGGAGGTACCTCTCGTCGCCGGCCTTGATGCCCTCGCGCATCTTCCGGTTGGCCGCGGCGCGGCGCTCGCGCAGCTGGCTCTTGGCCTGCTTCTTGTCCATGCCGGCGCGGGCCCGCTCCCGCGCTGCCGCCTCGGCCTCGCGGCGGGTCGGCGTCGGCCGGCCCTTGCCGCCGACCTTCTCGTGCTCGACCGGGGTGGCCGCTTCCTCGTGCTTGCCGTTGCGACGGAACAACAACGTGGACCTCTCAGTCTCGGGCGGTCTTGCCTGGCAGGGCGAGCATCCGGTCCAGGGCGACCTTGGCGTGGTGGGCGGTGTCGGGGTCGACCTGGATCTGGTTGACCACGGTGCCCTCGCCCAGTGACTCCAGCGTCCGGACCAGGTGCGGCAGGTCGATCCGGTTCATCGTCGAGCAGTAGCAGACCGTGCGGTCGAGGAAGGCGACGTTCTTGTCCGGGTACTGGTCGGCCAGCCGCTTGACCAGGTTGAGCTCGGTGCCGATGGCCCAGGCCGATCCCGGTGGTGCCGCCTCGATCGTCTTGATGATGAACTCCGTGGAGCCGACCAGATCCGCCTTGACCACGACCTCGTGCTTGCACTCGGGGTGCACCAGGATCTGGATGTCGGGGTTCTGGGCACGCAGCTCGTCGACCGCCTCGGGGGAGAAGCGGCCGT
>CAZTHV010000052.1:8483-13654 GCA_964613165.1 uncultured Marmoricola sp. | reverse complement strand
CGGCCCCAGAAACCTGGGCCCCGGCGGGTCTTCCCCCAGATCCCCGACCGGACGACCAGAGCAACATGGATCAAGGAGGCCGTCATGGCGGAGACCTGGAGCGGCGAGTTCTACTGCGTGAAGTGCAAGGAGAAGCGCGAGACCGAAGGCAACGTCGAGGTCAACGCCAAGGGCACCAAGATGGCCAAGGCCACTTGCCCGGTGTGCGGCACCAAGCTGAACCGCATCCTCGGCCGCGCCTGAGTGGATCCTGGGTAGATCTCTGAGTGGGCCTTCGGGCGTCCACCCCAGCTACCCGTCGAGCGGCGGGCGACCTTCGGGTCGCCCGCCGCTCGCGTGTCTGGGAGGCCGCGCACCGGCAGCTGCCTCTGGTACGCCGATTTCCGACCGGCGCAACCGCCGGGATCGCGCAAGTCCTGTGGATGGCCGGTCGCGGAGAGACCGGCGGGTGCCTAACGTCGGGCCGGTGAACGAGACCGACCCGACTCCGAGCGTCGCGCTGATCGGCGCGCTGCCGCCAGGCCTGCCGGCGCTGCTGGCGGGAGCCGGTGCCCGCGAGGACAGGGAGCGGCCCGGCCTGCTGGTCATCGGCACGGTCGGCGAGCCCGACCGGCTGATGCTGCACCGGCTGGTCCGGCGGGGCGCCCCGCACCTGCTGCTGCGCTACCTCGACGGAGGCGTCGTCCTGGGGCCGTACGTCGTCCCCGGCCTCACCCCCTGCCTGGGCTGCCTGGACGCCCATGCCGACTCGCTGAGCCCGGCGCCGGTGGCCCGGCCGGTCGGGCTTCCCGACCCGATCGACGTGGCCACGACCGGAGGCACGACCGGTCCGCTCGCGGCCGTCGCCGCGGGATGGCTGGCCTGCGACATCGCCCGGCACTGCGCCGGCGAGCGGCCCACCACCTGGTCCACGACCGTCGAGCTGGCGCCGGGACTGGCCTCGGTCACCTGCCTGGAGTGGCTGCGACACCCCAGCTGCGCCTGCTCGTGGCCGGCTCACGAGGGCGGTGATTCCGCCCGACCAGCCACAATGGAGAGGTGACCGAGCTCCCCCGCAAGGCGATGACGCGCACCGCGCGGCTGGCAGCCCTGCCTCTGGGCTATGCCGGCCGCAGCGCGATCGGGCTCGGCAAGCGTCTGGGCGGCGCCTCGGCGGAGACGGTGATGACCGAGCTGCAGCAGCGCACCGCCGAGCAGCTCTTCCGCACGCTGGGCGAGCTCAAGGGCGGCGCGATGAAGTTCGGGCAGGCAATGTCCATCTTCGAGGCCGCGCTGCCCAGTGAGATCGCCGAGCCGTACCGCGAGCAGCTGACCAGGCTGCAGGACTCCGCGCCGCCGATGCCGACGATCACCGTCCGCGAGATCCTGGCCGGCGAGCTCGGCCCCGACTACGCCGACCACCTGCGCGACCTCGACCCGATGCCGGCCGCCGCGGCCTCGATCGGCCAGGTGCACCGCGCGCGCTGGGTCGACGACGCGCACGGCGGGCCCGGAGACGGCCGCGACGTCGCGGTCAAGGTGCAATATCCCGGCGCCGGCGACGCCCTGCTCAGCGATCTGCGCCAGATCGGCCGGGTCGCCCGCGGCATGTCCGGGGCATTCCCCGGCATCGACGTCAAGGCGCTGGTCGCCGAGGTGCTCGAGCGCGCCGAGGAGGAGCTCGACTACGAGCTGGAGGCGGAGGCCCAGAGCGCCTTCGCCCAGGAGTACGCCGGGGATCCCCGGATCGTCGTGCCGGACGTCGTCGCCACCAGCGCCCGGGTCCTGGTCACCGAGTGGGTGGACAGCCCCGCGTCACTGGCCCAGGTGATCCGCGACGGCTCCCAGGCCGAGCGCGACCACTACGGAGAGACGTTCGTCCGCTTCCTCTTCGGCAGCCCCGGTCGCACCGGCATGCTGCACGCGGACCCGCACCCCGGGAACTACCGCGTGCTCCCCGCCGCCGACGGCAGCCCCGACCGCCTCGGCGTGCTCGACTACGGCGCCGTGGCGCGGCTGCCCGAGCGCGGGCTCCCCCGGGTGCTCGGCTCGCTGATCCGGATCGCCTGCCTCGACGACTACGACAGCCTGGTCGACGCCCTGCGCGAGGAGGGCTTCATCCGCGACCGGGTCAAGGTCGATGCCGACCAGCTGCGCGCCTACCTCGGCCCGTTCGTCGAGCCGGCCGGCACCGAGACGTTCACCTTCTCGCGGGAGTGGATGCAGCGGCAGTTCCGGCGGGTCAACGACCCTCGCGGCGATGCGTACGCCGTGATGCTCCGCCTGAACCTGCCCCCGTCGTACATGCTCATCCACCGCACCTGGGTCGGCGGCGTCGGCGTGCTCTCCCAGCTCGGCGCGACCATCCCCTTCCGCTCGATCCTGGAGGAGTCGCTCCCCGGCTTCGCCGGCTGACTCACCACCAGGAGGAGTCGAGCTTGGCCTCCATCGAGCGCAGGTGCTCGCGCGAGCAGACGTCGCAGAACCAGACGGTACGGCCGTGCTCGACCGCCGAGGTCCAGGTCAACGGCGGCATCTCACCGTCAGGCTGCCTGCCGCACAAGGCACACGCTGGCATAGGACGACAGTACGCCGGGCCGCGACGTCTGGAACGTCACGACCCGGCGTACCGATCGCCCTAGATCATTCGGGCGAGGGCCAGGCGCGCCTGCGCCGCGGCGCGCTCGGCTTTGCGGGAGAGGCGGCGGGCGGCGATGAGCTGGCGGGCTCGCCGAGCTCTCTGCGCCTCGCTCAGGCGTGCGGTGCGATGAGCGCGTGCCAGGTCCTCCTCGATGAGGTTCAGCATGGTGGTTCTCCGATCACGACCGGTGTTCATCGGCTCATTCATCAGGTCAGGCCGCCACGGGGTTCTTGCGGGGGCGGCCGCGGGGGCGCTTGCGGGGGATGACCACGCCGGCGAGGAAGAGCTCGCCACCCCAGACGCCCCAGGGCTCGGCACGGTCCAGGGCTCCGGCCAGGCACTCCGCCCTCACCGGGCAGGCCTGGCACAGAGACTTGGCCAGCTCGAGGTCGCTCGGCGACTCCGCGAAGAAGAGATCAGCGGTGCCCCGGCGGCACGGGAGCAGCTCGTCGTTGTCGGTCTGACCCAGAGCGGTGCTGCTCATGGTCGCCTCTCTTTCGAATGTCTCGAAACTGGTGGGTGAGAAAACAAGAAGGCCGCGAATCCCGTCTGGGATTCGCGGCCTGGAGGTCTGCCGACTTCTCACGCTCTCACGTGGTCGGTGGACTCCAGGCGGGTCGTCCCTGGGTGGCCCAGAAGGTGGCCTTGACGGCAGCGGACACGTCGGTGCCGCGGGTGCGCGTCGGGGTGACGGCGAGGTCGGCCATGCCCACAGCCGGGAAGCCGGCGTGCATCACGCCGGCGGTGGTGTCACGACCGCATCCGGGCACGACGGAGCCGCCGAGCCAGCCGTTGTGGTTGATCGTGTTGCTCATGTCGTGCACCTCCTTCGGTCCCCGTGAGGGTCTCAGCGCGCCGGCCGTGCCAAGGCCGTGATGCGCGATCTTGATCGTCGGATCACGGTACGCCCCTCGCGGAGAGGGGCGCAAATCATTTATTCGAGGTCTTCTCACCGGCCACGATGGCGAGGACGTCGTCGGCGTAGCGCTCCAGCTTGGCCGGCCCGATCCCGCTGATCTCGCCGAGCCGATCGCGGCTGTCGGGACGCACCTCGGCGATCGCCTCCAAGATGGCGTCGGAGAAGACGATGTAGGCCGGCACCTCCTCGGCACCCGCGCGCTCCTTGCGCCAAGCGCGCAGCGCCTCGAACAGCTCGGCGTCGTAGGGAACCGGGCAGTCGTCGCAGTAGCCACGGTTGCGCTGCTGGGCGGTGGCCAGCGGCCGCTGGCAGAGTCGGCAGGAGGCCGAGCGGCGCGAGCGGCGGGCCTTGCCGGCCGGCCGGGCCCGGTCGGTCACCGACGCCGGCCGCATTCCGGCGAGGAACCGCGACGGCTTGCGGCGGGCCTGGCCACCGGGATTGCGGGCCAGCGACCAGGACAGCTGCAGGAACCGCCGGGCCCGGGTGATGCCGACGTAGAGCAGCCGGCGCTCCTCCTCGACCGCGGCCGGGGTGTCGGCGTGAACGATCGGCATCGCGCCCTCCTGCATCCCGCACAGGAAGACCGCGTCCCACTCCAGGCCCTTGGCGGCGTGGATGGTGGACAGGGTGACACCCTCGGCGACCGGGGCGTGCTGCTCGTGCGCCCGCCGGTCGAGCTCGACGACGAAGCCCTCGAGCGTGGGGGCGACGTCGGTGGCGGCGTACTCCTCGGCCTGGGCGACCAACGCGGCCAGCGACTCCCAGCGGTCGCGGGCGCGGCCGCGCGGCGGCGCCTCGGCGGCGAAGCCCATGCCGGCGAGGACACCCCGCACCTGGTCGAGGAAGTCCTCCCGCGCACCCTCTCCCGCCCGGGCGCTGGCCCGCAGCAGGGCGAGGCCCTGGCGGACCTCCGGTCGCTCGAAGAACCGCGCGGCGCCGCGCATGACGTAGGAGATGCCCGCGGCGGTCAGCGCCTCCTCGAACTGCTCGGACTGGGCGTTGATCCGGAAGAGGATCGCGACCTCGCGCAACGGCGTGCCGCTCTCCTGGAGGCGGGCGATCTCGGCCGCCACCGCAGTCGCCTCGGCCACCTCGTCGGGCGCCTCCCGCCAGGCGACCGGCTCGTCGGCGGGGGCCTGGGCGCGCAGAGTGACCGACCCGGTGGCGGTGCCCTCCAGCAGCCGGTTGGCGGCTTCGATGACCTGTGGGGTGGAGCGGTAGTTGCGGACGAGCTCGACGCTGGTCGTGCCCGGGTGCCTGGCCGGGAAGTCGCGCAGGTAGGAGGCCCGGGCGCCGGCGAAGGAGTAGATCGTCTGCGCCGGGTCACCGACCACGCAGATCTCCTCGCGGCCGCCCAGCCAGAGGTCCAGCAGCGCCACCTGGATCGGGCTGACGTCCTGGAACTCGTCGACGACGAGCCACTTGTACTGCCCGCGCACCTGGGCGGCGACTCTCGCGTCCTCGACCAGGATCGCCGCGCAGCACAGCAGCACGTCCTCCATGTCCATCCGGCCCTGCCCACGCTTGATCTCCTCGTAGGAGCCGAAGACGCGGGCGACGTGGGCGGCGTCCAGCCCGCCGACCTCGCGGCCACGCTCAGGGGCCAGCCGCTCGTAGTCGTCGGGGCGGACG
>CAZTHV010000052.1:5424-8473 GCA_964613165.1 uncultured Marmoricola sp. | reverse complement strand
CGGCGGCGAGGTCCCGCAGGGTCGCCTGGTCGACCTTGATCCGGTTGGCGCTGGCGGCAGACGCGAGCAGCGGGATCTTGCTCTCGGTGAGCATTGGCGGCTCTCCGCCGTACACCTTGGGCCAGAAGTAGCGGACCTGGCGCAGCGCGGCGGAGTGGAAGGTGCGCGCCTGGACCCCAGGAGCGCCGAGCGCGCGGAGCCGGCCGCGCATCTCACCGGCCGCGCGGGTGGTGAAGGTGACCGCGAGCACCTCGGCCGGGTTGTAGACCCCCGTGGCGACGCCGTACGCGATCCGATGGGTGATCGCCCGGGTCTTGCCGGTCCCCGCGCCGGCCAGCACCCGCACCGGGCCGCGCAGCGCCTCGGCGACCTGGCGCTGCTCGGGGTCCAGCGCCTCCAGCAGGCGGTCGGCGGTCACTAGGGCTCCTGGATCGGGCGTTCTCGCATGGGAGGCCGTCTCATCTAGAAAGACGATCGGTCACAAACACTAGACGCGGGTGGCGACACAACCATCCGAGGGCCGGTCTCGGGGCTTGGATGCCGGCCCTGGCGATCGTCCCGGACACCACCTGGAGCTCGCGGGACAGCGTCCTCAGCCGCGCCGTCCAGCCTCCGGGCTCACCCGATCTGAGATGCCGGGGAATGCCCCGGCCGGGGCCTGGTGTTCTATGGGTCAGGTGGTCTCCAGGCTCCAGGTGAGACCGGTCGAGGTTCTCGTCAGAAGGGTTCCCATGTCCCAGTTCACGATGTACACCACGCCGTGGTGCGGCTACTGCCACCGGCTGAAGAGCCAGCTGGACCGTGAGGGCATCGAGTACTCGATCGTCGACATCGAGCAGGACCCCTCCGCCGCCGAGATCGTGATGGCCGCCAATGGCGGCAACCAGACCGTGCCGACCCTGGTCTACGCCGACGGCACCGCGCAGACCAACCCCTCGCTCAAGCAGATCCAGGAGAAGCTGGCCGAGATCGCCTGATCAGGCCCAGCGCAGCGCGGGCTCCCGCAGACGGGCGCACCGCGGCAGGCCGAGCTCGTCGGTGAGGTGGACCCGCGCGACCACGCGCTCCACCCGCGGGTCCGGGACGTCCGCCAGCATCAGCTTGGCCCGGCGGAACATCGTGAACGAGTCGGCGTCGCCCTCGCCCCAGGTGAGGTAGACGAACCGCTCGCCACGGCGACCCTGGACGGCCGGTCCCCGGAAGTCGGGTCCATCGGGCGTGTCCACGACCTCGACGTCGACCTCCCAGACGGCGGCCTCGGCATCGGCGGGAACCAGCCCGGACGGATCCCGCCGCACCTGGACCCCGACATGGACGTCGTGGTGCGGTCCACAGTCGCGGCCGGGGAGGTCGTGGCCCTCGATGACGAGCAGCATCGCGCTCACCCGGTCCGGTCCGGAACGGCGCGCAGCTCCAGCCCGTCGATCCCTTGGAAGTCATCGGGGTCGCAGGTGTAGAGCGGGAGCGAGGCCGCGATGGCCGTCGCCGCGATCAACGCGTCGTACGCCCGTGCCGCGGGCTTGCGCCCGCGAGCACGCAGACTCGCCGCGACCGAGCCGAAAGCCCGCGCTGCCGCCTGGTCGAACGCGATCGGCTGGAAGTCCGCCTCGGCCTGCTGCAGGTGCGCCTGCCTGCGGGCCCGCTCGAGATCGTCGCCGGCCACCAGCGGGCCGACCGAGAGCTCGGCCAGCGTGATCGCCGAGATCAGCGGCGTCGCCGGAAGATCGGCCGGATCGAGCCGGGCCAGCAGGAGGAGGGCGTTGGTGTCGATCAGGCCACGCTCGTCCTCCGGGGCCTGGGACGCCGCCGCCCTCACAGGCCCGGATCCAACACGGAGTCGATATCGGCACGCATCCGCTCGGAATCGAGCGCCGGCAAGGCGGCGCGCCGACGGATCAGCTCCCTGGCCGTCAGCGGCGATCGCGCCAACGGGCGCAGCTCTGCCACGGGCACACCGTCGCGGGTGATCACCACCGCACCTCCACTGGCCACCCGGTCGAGCACCGCTCCACCTCGGTTCCGCAGGTCACGCACGCTCACCGTCTCCTCCTCGTCCATACAGAGACGGTCTCACCGGTGATACAACGATGCAAGATCAATTCGCGCATGGGATGACCGTGCTCCATCCCCCGGTCGAGCGCCACCTCCGAATTCGCATCTGTGGAAAACCGCTGGAGAGTCACAGCACACGGCGATTCAGCGTTACCAGGAGCCGGGCAGCGGAGCGCCGTACCAGTGCTCGATGAGAGTGCGAGAGATGGAGATGCCGCCCGGAAGCAGGAGCGTGCCGGCCTCCGCCTCGGCAAGCAGCTCGGCGCGAGTGAACCAGCGGGCGTCCGCGATCTCGGCGCCGTCGACGATCACGTCGGTGGAGACCGCGTGGGCGACGAAGCCGGCCATCAGGCTGCGCGGCAGCGGCCAGGGCTGACTGCCGAGATAGGTCACCTCGCCGACCCGTACGCCGGTCTCCTCGGCCACCTCGCGGCGCACCGCCTGCTCCATCGACTCGCCGGGCTCGACGAAGCCCGCCAGCGTCGAGTAGCGCCCAGGCGGCCAGGCGGCGTTGCGGCCCAGCAGGCAGCGGTCGTCAGGATCCTCGCCGTCCACGACGATCATGATCACCGCGGGATCGGTGCGTGGGAACTCGTCGCGCCCGCACGCCTGGCACACCAGCACATGGCCGAGCTGCCGCGCCTCCAGGGTGCCGCCGCAGCGCGGGCAATGCCGGGTGCTCCACAGCCATTCGGCGATGCCGACGGCGTGGACCAGGAAGGCGGCCTCGTCCTCGTCGATGCCAGCCACCGCGCCACGCAGGCCGGTCCAGCCCTCGCCGTCTCCTTGGCGGGCCCGGGCCGGGTCGCTGATCACCGCGAAGTGCGCGACACCACCGAGCTCGCCGAGCAGCACGCGCGTGCCCTCGGGCGCCTCGGCCGGCGAGGTCCACGGCAGGTGGCCGCCGACCAGGCGGAAGCGGGTGCCGGCGATCTCCAGCACGCGGGTCCCCGGGTCGTTCCAGACCTCGGTCGTCCAAGCGTCGTCGACGCGTCGA
>CAZTHV010000052.1:0-5414 GCA_964613165.1 uncultured Marmoricola sp. | reverse complement strand
GATCCGGTCGTGCGGGTGGCGGGACAGGGCGACAGGCGGGTGCTCGGCGTGCTCGCTCACGCGTTCAACCACTCCCGGAAGGCGTCGGTGGTGTACGGCCGGCCGAGGAAGTCAGCCACCAGGACGGCGGCGTCGGCGGAGCCACCGGGTGTCAGCACCTTGTCGCGGTAGCGGTGAGCCACCTCGGGAGCGAAGAGGTCGTCGGCGGCGAAGGCCGAGAAGAGGTCCTTGGCGATGGTGAGCGACCAGGCGTAGGTGTAGTACGCCGAGGCATATCCCTCCAGGTGTCCGAAGCCGGCGTGGAAGTGCGTGTCCGGGATCGGCGCGACCAGGCTGTACCTCTCCTGCAGCTCCAGCATCCGCGCGGTGATGTCGGCCGGACGCTCCAGGTGCAGCAGATAGGCCAGGGCGGCGTAGAACATCTGCGTGCGGATCAGGAATGCCTTGCCGAACTCCTCGGCGTCGCGCATCCTCCCGACCAGCTCGGCCGGGATCGGCGTGCCGGCCTCGTCGGTGGCGAAGGTCTGCAAGACAGTCGCGTCCCAGGCCCACTCCTCCAGCATCTGCGACGGCGCCTCGACGAAGTCCCACTCGGTGGCCACGCCGGAGAAGCGCACCCACTCGTGCCGGCCGGCGAGGACATGGTGCATCAGGTGGCCGAACTCGTGGAAGAGCGTGACCACCTCGTCGTGGTCCATCAGCCCGCGCGGGAAGTTGCAGACCAGGACGCCCTCGGGGAGCTGGCGGTCGCGGACGCCGGGGACGAGGTCGAACTGCGCCGCGTGGTTGTACTTCCGCTCGCGCGGGTGCAGGTCGAGGTGGATGCGCCCGATGCGGGCGCCATCGAGGTGTACGTCGTACGACGTGACGTCCTCGTGCCACGTGGCCGCCTCGACCGGCTCGTAGGTCAGCCCGAAGAGCCGGCCGGTGACCGCGAGCAGGCCGTCGTGCACCTTGGCGAAGTCGAAGTAGCGGCGCACCTCCTGGGCGTCGACGCCGTACTCCTCGCGCTTGACCGCCTCCAGGTAGCAGCGCGAGTTGGAGGTGTCGATGCGCTCGACGCCGTCCTTCACCGCCCGTTCGGCGAGCCGGGCCAGGTCGCGGCGGCCGGCCGCCTCCGCGTCGGCGGCGAGCTGGTCGACGAACTCGGCGATGGCCGTGCCGGAGCCGATCATCTTGACCTCGGCGTCGTAGTCGGGCCAGTCCGCGTATCCCAGCAGGGTGGCCTTCTCGTGGCGTACCCGCAGCAGCTCGGCGAGCACGGCGTCGTTCTCCGGCCAGGCCAGGTTGAGGAACTCGGTCGCGACGGCGCGGCGGGCGTCGGGGTCGGCGCTGAAGGTGAGGAACGGGTGAACGTCGGGGTACTCCGTCGAGATCAGCACCCGGCCGTCCTCATCGGCGGGGTGCGCCGCGACGAAGTCGTCGGGCAGTCCCTCCAGCGCGCCGGCCGGCACGTGCGTCGTACGACGGCCGTCACGGATGTTGCGGGAGAAGGCTTGCCCCAGATCGGTCTCCTTCTCGTTGAGCTCGCGAAGCCGGGCGCGGGTCTCCTCGTCGCGGGCCACGCCCGCGCGGCGGAAGGAGCGCAGCGCGTCGCGGAGCATCCGGGCGGCCCGTGGATCGAGCGCGTCGAGTGGGTCGATGCGGACGGTGGAGAGCCGGTCGAAGACATCGCGGTCCAGGTGCAGGTCGCTGCTGAAGCGCCGGGCCTCGACCTCGATCGCCTCGGCCAGCTCGATGACTCCTGCGTCGGGATGCACCGAGGAGAGCAGGCTGCTGATGGCGAAGGCGTTGGCCAGCGCGACCGCGGCGTCGTTCCACAGCTGCAGGATGGCGCCGTCGCCGGGGCGGGCCTCCTTGAGCACCTCGATGGTGTCGGCGGCCAGACCGAGCGATCCCCTCCCCCGCTCCTCCAGCCATCCCAGCCACTCCGACTCGGGCAACGACAGTGGTTCGAGACTCATGGATCGCAGGCTACTGCGAGGGCTGTGGACGGCCGGTTGCGCGTCGCCTCGACCGGCGGAAGTCTGCCGGGATCGCCTCGAGCCTGTGAATCCCAGATTGGTACCATCGTGAGCGTGAGCACCCAGATCGCCGTCCGGCTGCCAGATGACCTCGTCGCGTGGATCGACGAGCAGGTCCTGACCGGCGCGGGCTCGCGCGCCGCGGTGGCCACCAAGGCACTCCGGCGCTACCAGCGTCAGCTCAGCGCCGAGCGGGACGCGGAGATCTACCGGCAGACGGGCGGGTACCCCGATCTTCGCGAATGGGCAGGCACCCGCGTCTTCCCCGAGCTCGACTGATGCGACCCATCCATCTGGCCCGCCTGGAGAAGACTCGGCCCGCACTCGTGCTCACCCGGGAGCGCGCCAGGGATGCCCTGGCCTGGGTCACCGTCGCACCGATCACGACGACCGTGCGAGGCATCTCCACCGAGGTGCCGGTCGGCCCGGACAACGGGCTCGACCACGACTGCGTCGTCTCCTGCGACAACCTCCAGACCATCCCCGCCGCCCAGCTCGGCCGGCTGGTCGGTTTCCTCCACGAGGATCAGGAACCGGCACTGGCCGACGCGCTGGTCCACGCCTTCGACCTGCGCGTCGAGGAGCTCCCCTGACCGGCCGACCACGGGCGATCGGGCCGCTACCGTGACGCCATGAGCACGCACATCGGCGCCGCACCGGGCCAGATCGCGCCGACCGTCCTGCTGCCCGGCGACCCGTTGCGGGCGAAGTGGATCGCGGAGACCTTCCTCGACGAGGCCGAGTGCTACACCGAGGTCCGCGGGATGCTCGGCTTCACCGGCACCTGGCAGGACCGGCGGGTCTCGGTGCAGGGCTCGGGCATGGGGCAGCCGTCGATGGCGATCTACGTCAACGAGCTGTTCGCCGAGTACGACGTCCAGCAGGTCGTCCGGGTCGGCTCCTGCGGCGCTCTGACCACCGACCTGGCCCTGCGAGACATCGTGCTCGCCTCCGGCGCGTGCACCGACTCCTCGATGAACCGGCACCGCTTCGGTGGCCTGGACTACGCCCCGGTCGCGGACTTCGGGCTGCTCCGTGCGGCGTACGACGCGGCGGCCGCTCGCGACGACATCACCGCGCACGTCGGGCTGATCTACTCCTCCGACAGCTTCTACAACCCCCGTGCCACCGAGCTGACCGGGCCGCTGGTCGACCACGGCGTCCTGGCCGTCGAGATGGAGGCCTCCGCGCTCTACACCCTCGCGGCGTCGTACCGTCGCCAGGCGCTGGCCATCTGCACCGTCTCCGACCATCTGGTCACCGGTGAGGAGACCAGCGCCGCCGAGCGCGAGCAGACCTTCGGCGCCATGGTCGAGGTCGCCCTCGCGGCCGCGCTTCCGGAGGCCCGTTCCTGAGGCTCGCGCTCAGGCGCCGTGTTCGGGCGGCAGGCCCAGCTTCTGCAGGCTGTAGTTGAGGTTCTCGATCACCCTGGGTCGCTGGACCTCGGGCAGCGGCCCTCCATCGAGGAGCTCGCGGCACGCCCGCATCGACTCGGCGTGGTCGCCGACCCAGTAGCAGGCGATCGAGTACTCGTCGAGCGCGCGCCAGCGGTAGGCGCCCTCGTCGACGAAGAGCAGGTCGTCGGGCTGGGGAATCGCGATCGCGCGCTGGGCGAACAGGTGCGCCAGGGCATAGCGCGCTCCGTTCTCGCGGAGGTACCTGGCGAGCTGGACGAGCGGCTCGACGCGCCGAGGGCGCGTCTGGAAGGCGGTGAGGTATGCCGCCATCACGTCGGCGTCGTCGCGGCCGAGCCGCTCGGTGACGATAGCGACCTGGTACGCGGCGTACCAGACCTCCTCCTCCCAGCCGCCCATGGCGACGCGCCGCTCATAGGTGCTCAGGGCGCTCTCCAGATCGCCCGAGTCCCGGTAGCTCTGCGCCAGGTAGAAGACGTAGCGGCTGTTGTCCGGCTCGCGCTCGAGACCCTCGGTGAGCAGGGCGATATCGCGCTCGTACTTCACCGACCGGCTGGACCCGGCGGCGTGGTCGAGGAAGTGGATCCCGCGGAACAGGGGGTAGGGGCGCGGTCCCGCCTCGACGTACTCATGGGTGACGCCGTACGCCGCCCCGGTGTCGCGGCGCAGCAGGCGCACGTTCTGGTAGCCGAGCTCGCTGGCGGGGTTGTGCTGGGTGACCGTGTAGACCGGCTCGGTGAGCGCGTCGCGGAAGGCCGGGTCCTCGACCCGCAGCTCCATGTCGGCATCGCAGAGAAGCAGGTAGTCGAACTCCAGGCTGCTGGCGCGCGCGGCGTCCAGTGCGGCGTTGCGCGCCTGCTCGAAGTTCTCGAACGGCGCATGGACGATCTCGCCCGGCACGCCGTACTCCTCGAAGACCCGCCCGATCAGGCCGACCGTGCCATCAGTGGAGCCGGTGTCGCAGATGACGTAGCAGTCGATGTGTGACGCGGCCGCCCGCAGGCAGCGCTCCAGGATCGCCTCTTCGTTGCGGACGATCATGTTCAGGCATAGACGCGGCATCGACTCGCCCCTCACGCGGACGCCGACGGCTCACCGCCTCGACGTCCGCAACAGCACCAGTGACCGACTGCGGAGGGCACTCGCGACGGGTCCACGCCCGGCCACGAGTGCCCCCGCACGAGGGACAGAATCAGCTGATCACCGTGGTGACGACCGCGTTGCTGTACAACGAACTCCACTGGAAGGTCCGGTAGTTGTTGTTGCTGAGGCTCGGATACGCGACCCTCACGTTCACCTTGTCGCCGGCCGCGAGGTTGAGCGAGCCGGTGGCGGTGCAGCTGGAGGTATTCGCCGAGATGGTGCAGCCGTACGACGTCGTGGAGCCGTTCTTGTAGACAGTCACGACCACGCTCGTGTTCACCGTCTGGTTGATCGTCGCGGTGAAGCTGCTCAGCGTGCCGGCCCGGTTGATGGTGTTCTGGTTGGCGGAAGAACTCGTGGAGCCGTCCGCCACCCCGCTGAGCGGGTAGAAGTGCGTGCTGTTGTCGTTCTGCGTGTTGACATCGCCGCCAAGGAGCGAGACGGCAAACGAGCCGCTGTCGCCCGTAGCGCCCTTGTCACCAGTCACGCCCTTGCTGCCGGCGTCACCAGTGGCGCCCTTGTCGCCCGTAGCACCCTTGCTGCCGGCCTCGCCCGTAGCACCCTTGTCACCGGCCTCGCCCGTAGCACCCTTGTCGCCGGCCTCGCCCGTGGCACCCTTGCTGCCGGCCTCGCCCGTAGCACCCTTGTCGCCAGTCGCGCCCTTCTCGCCGGTCGGACCGACCTCGCCTGCCGGACCCGCGTCACCGATCGCGCCAGCGAGGCCAGGGTCGCCGGTCGCGCCCTTGTCACCAACGTCACCGGTCGCACCCTTGTCACCGACATCGCCCGTGGCGCCCTTGTCGCCGACGTCACCGTTCGCACCCTTCTCGCC
>CAZTHV010000051.1:12250-13714 GCA_964613165.1 uncultured Marmoricola sp. | reverse complement strand
GTCGGTGGTGTTGACGCTCTGGCCGCCCGGACCGCTGGAGCGGTAGACGTCGACGCGGACATCGTCCTCGGGGATGTCGATCTCGTCGGTCTGTTCCAGCACCGGGACCACCTCGACCGCGGCGAAGCTGGTCTGCCGGCGGCCCTGGTTGTCGAACGGGCTGATCCGGACCAGCCGGTGGGTGCCGGCCTCGACGGAGAGGGTGCCATAGGCGTACGGCGCATGGATCGCGAACGTCGCCGACTTCAGGCCGGCCTCCTCGGCGTAGGAGGTGTCGAAGACCTCCACGGCGTACTTGTTGTGCTCGGCCCAGCGGGTGTACATCCGCATCAGCATCTCGGCGAAGTCGGCGGCATCGACGCCACCTGCACCCGAACGGATGCTGATGATCGCCTCACGGGCGTCGTACTCACCGTTGAGCAGAGTGCGCACCTCCAGCTGCTCGACGGCCTTGTGGATCCGGTCGATCTCGGCATCGGACTCGGCCAGCGAGGCCTCGTCGTTCTCCTCGCGTGCCATCTCGATCATCAGCTCGAGATCGTCGAGGCGCGACTGGAGACCGGTGAACCGCTCGAGCTCCCCCTGCAGCGCGGAGAGCCGGCCGGTCACCCGCTGTGCGTTGGCCTGGTCGTCCCAGAGGTCGGGCGCCGCCACCTGCTGGCCGAGGTCGGCGATCTCACTCCGCATGGTGTCGAGGTCGAGGACCTTGCCGATGGTCTGCATCGTCGCCTGGAGCTGCTTGATCTCGGAGTCGAAGTCGCGGGCTGCCACAAGGAGCAAGGCTACCGGCCGGACGCGGCGAGTCCTCAGTCGGAGACCGCGACGACCGCCGCGGCGGTCCCGGTGACCGTGCTGGACTTCCCCACGCCGGGAACGCTCAGCGGCAGGTCGAGCGGCGTCCGGAGGCGGACTAGGACCGTGCTGCCGCTGGTCGCCACCACCCAGCGCAGGCCCGGATAGCGATCCAGCGCCCCGCTCTCGCGCAGGTGGGCGACGACGAAGGCGTCGGCCGTGGCAGGGTCGATCTCCAGGCGCTCATCGAGCCCGTGGGTGTAGACCGCCTCGCCCTGCAGCCCGTCGGTGGCCGCCAGCGCCGCCGCGTCGGCGAGCGCATTGAGGTCCTGGCGCCGCAGGTACGCCGCGGAGGCATCCACCACGACCGCGACCAGGACCACGATCACCAGCAGAAAGCCGATCACCAGCGGGGCGATCGAGCCGGTCTCGTCGCGCCTCATCGGCCCCGGGCCTCACGGAAGGTGCCGTACGGAGACCGGTGCCTGGCCTCGACCCGGACGGCCGGGGCCTGTCCGCCGAACACCAGCGGAGTCAGCGGAAGCGTGGCACGTGCGCGGACCACGGCGACGACCGAGGAGCCGGGAGTCAGGCAGTCCCCCGGGGCCGGCCGGCAGCTCAGCCGGGGAGTGAAGTCGCCGGGCAGTCCCTGGTCGGCGAAGGCCAGCCGGG
>CAZTHV010000051.1:0-12240 GCA_964613165.1 uncultured Marmoricola sp. | reverse complement strand
GCCTTACCGGCATCGAGGCCATCGAGGGCTGGAAGGCCAGCCGGGCCGCCGCCCGGGCGCGGACCTCGGCAGAGGTCGTGTCCGGCGCGGTGACGAAGGCACGGCTCGCCGAGCGGGCCGCGGTGGTCGAGGCGAAGGACGCCCGCTGGGCGTCGAAGACCGCGATCACGACGTACAGCAGCGGGATCAGCAGCAGGACGGCCAGCCAGACGAGCTCGACCAGCGCCGTCCCGGACTCGCCCCGACGAGCGCGCAGCCTCACGGCAGGGTCTCCTGGACGCCGGGCCCGGTCACGTCGAGCTCGACCGCCGGGCCCCAGAGGCCGAGAGGCGGCACGCTCGCCCGGACCCGGATCTCGACCACCGGCAGCCCATCCACCGAGGTCGTCCCGGCGGTGATCCGATCCGCGAACCTGCCGGCCAGAGCGCCGTCGATCTGCCTGCGGGTGCGGGCGATGCCGTCCTCGGGACCACGCTCGACCGTGGCGGCGTACCGCGCTCCCTCGGTGGCCGCCGCGACCAGGGTGCTGCGCACGTGCATGACCAGCGCGACCTGGAGGATCCCGAGCACCAGCGGCACCAGGACCACACTGACGAGGACGAAGTCGACGACGGCCGCACCGCCCTCGCCGCGCTCACGGCACCGGCGGGCCCGGTCAGCCCGACACGGACGCCAGCGCGTCACGGAGCATCTCGCCCAGCTGCGGCCCGGCGATCGCCCAGAGTCCCGCGACCAGACCGGCGCTCATGACGGTGATCAGTACCCAGCCGGGCACGTCACCGCGCTCGTCGCGCGGCCAGCGCCGAGCGGTCCATCGCTTCATCTCTGTCTCCTTCTCCTCGGACTCCTCGGGCCCACCTAGGGCACGACCAGACGCAGACCCACCAGACCCGGCCAGAACGCGAAGACGACGACCACCGGCAGAACGAGGAAGACGACGGGAACCATCATGAAGACCTCGCGCCGCGCGCCGGACTCGATGAGCGCGCGACGGCCGGCCTCGCGGACGTCACCGGCCTGGGCGTGCAGCACGTCGGCCAGCGGCGTGCCGCGGTCGACCGCGATGGCGATGCCCTCGGCGAAGCGGGAGACGACCGGAAGTCCCGAGCGGGCGGCCAGCCGGTCCAGCGCGGCGGCGACCGGAGCGCCGGTACGGACCTCGGCCAGCACCCGGCCCAGCTCGTCGGACAGCGCGCCGTGCGAGCGTCCGACCACCCGCTCCAGCGCGGCGGACGGCCCCTCGCCCGCGGCGACCGAGAGCGCGAGCAGCTCGGCGACCACCGGGAACTCCTCCAGGATCGCCCGCTCGCGCGCTCGGACCTGTGCGGTCAGCCGGTTCTCCCGGAGCAGCGCGCCGACCACGAAGGCCGCGCCACAGAGCAGCACCAGCGGGACGGTCCGGTCGGGTGCGCGCAGCGCCGCCATGGCCGATGGCACGGCCAGGGCCGCGAAGGTCACCGATCCCCACAGGACCTGCTCGATCCGGAACTCCTGGACCGTGTGCGGCAGCCCGGCACGGTCGAGCCGGCGCGCGATCCCGGATGCCCCACCCAGCAACCGGTCGCCCAGCAGCCGGTCGGCCGCCGCGGCGGTCCAGCCGGCGACGCCCGGCCTCACGGCGACCGCCGCCGCGCCCGGCAGGTCGCGCACATAGGGCAGCACCCGGCCCTCCAGCGAGGTCCGACGGGAGGCCAGCACCGCCCGACCGGCCAGCAGCAGGCCGAGTCCGGCGACGCCGCCGAGCGCCGCGCCGGCGATCATCGGCGTCATCGCAGGATCCTGCGCGGGGTGGGCAGCCGCCCGATCCGCATCATCAGCGAGTACGCCGTGGCGCAGAGCAGGCCGCCCGCGGTGAGGACCACCGCCCCGGCCGGCGAGGCGTAGCGGGCGATCACGTCGGGCGAGAGGCAGAGCAGGAGCAACACCAACCACGGGGCCGCCACGGCCAGGCGAGCGCCGTTGACGGTCCACGCCTGCCGCGCCTCCAGCTCCGACCGGGTCCGGGCGTCCTCGCGCAGGTAGCCGGACAGACTGCGCAGCAGCCGACCCAGGTCGCCGCCACCGACCTCCCGGGCGAGCCGGAGCGCCTCGACGACCCGGTCGCCGACCGGGTCCGCCAGACGCTCCTTCAGCCGGTCCAGCGCGTCGTCGAAGCGCATCCCCGCGTGATAGTCGGCCGTGAACGCGGCGAAGTGCGGACGCAGCGGCTCGGGCCCGCGCTCGGCCAGACCGCCGAGCGCGTCGGCCAGACCCAGACCGGCACGCACGGCGGAGCCGAGATTGTCGACCGCCTCCGGCCAGACCTCGGCGTGCTCGCGTTGCCGGCGGCGCTCCCTGGATCGCAGCACGGCGAACGGCGCGCAGCCCGCGATGACGCCGAAGGCGAGCGCGACCGGCAGCGCGCGGGAGGCCATCAGCACCAGCACGAAGGCCGTCAGGGCGCAGCTCGCGGAGGCCAGCGTCGCCCCGGGGCGGACCGACCACGACCGCACCCTCCGGACCGGCGGGGAGACGAAGGACCACAGCACCAGCGCAAGACCGACGCCGACGCCCAGGCCCAGCACCGCGCCCATCAGTCCCACCTCGACAGCTCGGCGTGCAGGTCGATCCCCGCGCGCTCGAAGGCGACGGTGCGGCTCGGCACGCCCGCCCGGACCAGGCGGTCGGCGCGGCGGACGAAGACCGGCTCGGTCTCGATGACATCCTGCTCGACCCGGCCGGAGACCCCGACGATCTCGTTGACCCGGCGGATGCCGTCGGCGTCCACGCCGAGATGGACGACCAGGTCGACCGAGGCCGCCACCGTGGGGACGACGAACCGGGCCGCGACGTTCTCGCCCGCGAGCAGCGGCAGCGTGCAGAGCTTGACCAGTGCCTCGCGGGCGCTGTTGGCGTGCAGCGTCGCCATCCCGGGAAGCCCGGAGTTGAGGGCGAGCAGCAGGTCGAGCGCCTCGCTGGAGCGGACCTCGCCGACGATGATCCGGGTGGGCCGCATCCGCAGCGACTCGCGGACCAGGTCGCGCAGGGTGATCTCGCCGGTGCCCTCCAGGCCGGCCTGCCGGGTCTCCATCGCCACCCAGTCCGGATGCGACACCCGAAGCTCCCGGACCTCCTCGACGCTGATCACCCGCTCGCCGCCCGGGATCGCGGCGGCCAGGCAGCCGAGCAGCGTGGTCTTGCCGGCCTGGGTGCCACCGGCGACGAGGATGTTGAGACCGGCCCGCACGGAGAGCTCGAGGAAGCGGGCGGCCCCGGCGCTGAGCGAGCCGAGTCCGACCAGCTCCGAGAGCCGCGAGGCGCGGGCGACGAACTTGCGTATGTTGACCGCCGCGAAGTCGCCGCTGATCCCCTGCAGGACGACGTGCAGCCGGTGGCCCTGTGGCAGCCGGGCGTCGACGAAGGGACTGGAGACGTCGAGCCGGCGGCCGCTCTGCTTGAGCATCCGCTCCACCAGGTCGCTCACCTCCGCGGCGGTCAGCATGGTGGTGGTCAGCTCGTGATGTCCCGCGCGCGCGACGAACACCCGGCTCGGCTCGTTGATCCACACCTCCTCGACCTCGGGATCGTCGAGGTAGGGCTGCAGTGGGCCGAACCCGGCGAGCCGGGCGACCAGCTCCTCGACCACGCCGGCCGTGTCGCCGACCGGGGCCACCGCGCCGGTCAGACTGCGCTCGTCGTGCTCGCGCACCACCTGCTCGGCGATCCGGCGGACGTGCTCGGCCTCGCGCTGCGGGTCGATCCCGTCGCGGCGTACGACGGCGCGGACACGACCGTCGAGGTCGTCGACGAGCGCGGTCAGCGACATGACTGCTCCAGTGCGTCCGGGAAAGGCAGAACGAGTTCTAGTCCTACTGCCTCACCCGGCGCGGCGGAACCCCGTCATCGGGATCTGTGGAGAACCGGTCCAGTCCACTGGCCGGTCGGGCGCGGCCGGCTCGGACCCGGCGGGACGTCGCCCAGGACGCGTCAACGGTCCGTGCCAGCGCCCTGCCAGCGCCCTGCCAGCGCCCTGTCAGCACAGGGCCGGCGCCACTGTCAGCGCCACTCGGCCCGGCGCACCATGGCGTAGCGGAAGAACCCTCGCAGGTGCAGCTCCTGGGTCCAGTAGCACACCGCGCCGCGCGGCGACACTCCGCTGATGTCCAGGACCAGCGCGGGATCGCCCGGAGACAGGTCCACCACCTCGGCGGTCTCCGTGTCGAGCGCCTCCGCGGCGGGCCAGACCATCTCCCACCCCGCGCGTTCGCCCATCAGCATCTCGGCCAGGTCCACCATGGTCGTCTTGGGATCGAACGCCACCGGGTCGACCCGGCTGGTCATGGGGACCGAGTCGCGGGCGACCATCACCGGTACGTCGTCCGCCGACCAGCGCTTGGTGACGCGATACACCTCGGTGGACGGAGGCAGATCGTGCTCGGTCGCCTCCTCGATCAGGATGCGGGAGGTCGAGACCTCGAGTACGTCGACCCGCGGCGTGCAGCCCATCGCGGTGATCAGCGCCGATGCCTCCAGCCGCTGGTCGAAGCGCGCGGGGATGCCGAGCAGCGAGGAGTTCACCGCGGTGTCGGCGCCCTTCCGCCGATGGATGTAGCCCCGCTCCTCCAGCCGAACCAGGGCCTCGCGCACCGCGGGCCGACTGCTGGACAGCGTCGTGGCCAGCGTCGGCTCGCCGGGCAGATGCCGTCCGTTCCGCGCCGCGTCGGCCCATACCGCCTCCAGACGCTTCTCCAGCGACCGCACCGGCCCGGCAGTCGAGACGTCATCAGTGGTCACGTCGAGACCATAACTCGTTTTGGCCAGATGGTTGTGCAACCTGTCAGATAGGTGTTTCATAACCTGTATGACAGATGGGCCTCTGATTCTCACCGGCCTGTGATCACTCTCTCCTGCCATCACAACGCACTAGGAGGCCACATGTTCACCTTCCTCAGACGCGCCCGGCTGCTGGCCGTGACCGCCGTCGTCATGCTCGCGGTCGGCGCCTGCTCCTCGGGATCGAGCGGCGGCGGCGATGACTCGGAGGAGGGCGCCCTCAAGGTCGCCGCGATCTTCTCCGGCACCGTCACCGACGCCGGCTTCTCCCAGAACGGACTCCTGGCGCTGGAGTCCGCCAAGAGCGAGCTGGGCTCCGACATCGCCTACAGCGAGAACGTTCAGGTCCCCGATGCCGAGAACGCGATGCGGCAGTACATCGCCGACGGGAGCACGGTCATCTGGGCGCACGGTGCGCAGTTCTGGGATGCGGTCCAGACGGTCGCAGCCGAGAGTCCCGACGTCACCTTCATCGGCGAGCTCGACGTCGAGCCGGACGAGACCGCGGAGAACATCTGGGTGCTGGACCGCAACTTCTACACGCCCTTCTACGTGATCGGCTCGCTGGCCGGACAGGTGACCCAGACCGGCAAGGTCGGCTTCGTGGGCGGTCTCGACCTGCCCTTCACCAACGCCGAGGTCAACGCGATGCGCCAGGCGCTGGAGAACGACGGCAAGGACGTGACGGTGACGCCGGTGTTCGTCGGGGACTTCAACGACCCGACGAAGGCCCAGCAGCTGTCCTCCCAGCTGATCGACCGCGGCAATGACGTCCTGGTCGGATCGCTGGACCTGGGACAGGCCGGACTCGACAACGCCGCGGAGAGCAAGGACGGGGTGCTGACCACAGCGGTGACCGCGAAGACCGGTGAAGGACTGGCCGACACGTCACCGGCGCTGGCGGCCAGCATCGTCTTCGACTACGGCCCGCCGCTGGTCTCGATCCTCCAAGGCGTCGAGGACGGGACCACGACCGGCTACCTCAAGCTCGACTTCGCCAACGGCATCGCCGTCGAGCTGACCGACGCCGTCGACGACGCCGTCCAGGAGCAGATCCGGGAGCTCATCGAGAAGATCAAGGCCGGTGAGGTCACCATCGAGAACGACCAGAGCGCCGCGGCCAAGTAGCGGCAACGCCGGCTTGACTCCGAGACGAGAGGACGACGCAGATGCCCGAGGGTCAGCCTGCCCTCCTGACGATGCACGGCATTGCCAAGTCCTTCGGAGCCAAGCCGGCGCTCTCCGGCGTGGATCTCACGATCCGCGCCGGAGAGATCCATGGGCTCCTCGGCGGCAATGGAGCCGGCAAGACCACCTTGATGAACATCCTGTTCGGCCTCTACCGCCGAGACGCCGGCTCGATCGAGCTCGACGGCCGACCGGTGGACATCCGAAGCCCCAGGGAGGCGATCGCCGCCGGAATCGGGATGGTGCACCAGACCTTCCTGCAGGTCGACAACCACACCGCACTGGAGAACATCGTCGCCGGCACGAGGCAGCATGCCGGCCCCGGCGAGCCGGGCGGTGCCCGCGCCCAGGTGCTGGCGGCCATGGAGGCGTCCGGGCTCGAGGTGGACCTGGATGCCAAGGTGCGCGACCTCCCCATGGGAGAGCGGCAGCGCATCGAGATCCTCAAGGCTCTCTACCGGCGGGCCAAGCTGCTCATCCTCGACGAGCCGACCACCAACCTCACCGCTGACGAGACCACCAGGCTCTTCGAGGCCGCCCGGCGGATGGCCGATGCCGACATGGCCGTCATCGTCATCACGCACAAGATCCACGACGCGATGCAGCTGTGCGGCCGGGTCTCGGTGATGAACAGCGGTTCCATGGTGCGCACCGTCCCCATCGGCGCCACCTCGGCGCGAGAGCTCATCGAGCTGATGATCCCCATCGGCGCCGACTCGGACTCACGGCTGGCCATCGACGCCTTCCTCGGAGCCGAGGAGCAGGGGCAGGGCGATCACGTCGCCGCTTCGGACACCACGTCGGACACCGGGCCGGCCGAGACGTCCGGAGCCCCGGTCCTCTCGGCCCGGGGCCTGATCGTGGGGAGTCCGCCCGCGGTCAAGGACGTCGATCTCGACCTCCGGGCCGGCAAGGTGATCGGCATCGCCGGCGTCGCGGGCAATGGACAGCGACAGCTTCTCGAGGCACTCGCCGGCGTCATCGTGCCGACGTCCGGTCACATCGACGTGGCCGGACGGCCCATGACCGGCCGGTCCACCTCCTCCTGGCTCGGCGCCGGGGTCGCGTACGTGGCAGAGGATCGACACAAGGACGGCATCCTTCCGGGCCGCGGCCTCACCCAGAACTACCTCCTCGGACACCACCGCTCAGGCGAGCTGTCCTCTCGTGGCTGGATCTCCTGGCGCCGCGTCAGAGAGCGAGCCCGCGCCGCGGTCGAGCGGTTCTCCATCGCCACACCGGACATCACCACTCCCCTGGCCAACCTGTCGGGTGGCAACATCCAGCGACTCATCCTCGCCCGGGCCTTCGCGCACGACCCGAAGGTCCTCCTCATGCACAACCCGACTCGCGGCCTGGACATCCCGTCGGTCGTGTTCGTCTACGAGCAGATCCGGGACGCCGCACGCCGGGGCACCGCGGTCGCGGTCGCCTCCGACGACCTGGACGAGCTGTTCCACGTCTCCGACGAGATCTGTGTCGTCTTCTCCGGAGCCATCGTCGCGCGCTGGTCGAGGGCCGAGTTCGATCGCACCGCGATCGAGCACGCGATGGCCGGCGACGTACCCGCTGGTGACCTCTCATGATCGCCTCATGGGCACTTCGCGGGCTCCGCGCTGCCATGCCGGTGCTGATCGGCCTCGCCGTACTCGCACTGATGATCACCGGCATGGGCTACGCGCTGGGCCCCGCCCTCCGGGCGCTCTTCACCACGTCGTTCGTCACGCCCTTCGGCATGGCGCAGACCCTCCAGATCTGGGTGCCGATCGTCCTCCTCGGCGCCGGCTTCGCGATCCCCCTCCGGGCCCGTCGCTACAACATCGGCGGCGAAGGACAGCTGCTGGTGGGCGCCATCGCGGCATTCGCGATCACCCAGTGGGCCGGCGGGCTCCCCGGCGTCGTCCTGATCCCGCTGATGCTCCTCGCCGGAGCCGTGGCGGGCGGAGTGTGGGCAGGCATCGCCGGCGTCCTGCTGGGCCGCTTCGGGGTGAGCGAGGTGCTCACCACCGTGATGCTGAACTTCTGCGCCCTCTCCGCGGTGACCTATGTCGCGGGAAGCGTCTGGCCGGCGACCGGCTCCGGCCATCCCACCACCGTCCGCATCCCCGACCAGGCGTGGCTGCCGACCATCGGCACACCGCCCGTCCATGTGGGAGTCCTGCTGACCGCGGCCGTCCTCGCCGGGATGCTGTGGTGGACCGCCCGCAGCGTGCTGGGATACGAGATCACCGCCCTCGGCGAGAACGAGCACGCCTCGGCCCTCCACGGCGTCCGGGTGCGGTTGGCCGGACTGGCCGCACTCGTGCTCGGCGGCGCGCTGGGCGGATTCGCCGGCGGGATCCAGGTCAGCGGCGTGCACCACAACGTGATCGCCGGCATGCAGTCGAACTACCTGGTGCTCGGCATCGTGGTCGGGCTCCTGTGCCAGGGCCGGTTGGTCATGCTCCCGGTCGCCGCCCTGGCGATCTCGGTGCTCGAGGTCGGTGCCGGCGCCATGCAGCGCACCGCCGACGTACCCAGTGAGCTGGTCCTCATCGCCGAGGCCGTCATCTTGATCTCCGTCCTGGTCCCACGACGTGCGATGCCTCGTCTGACGCGCGCCCGACGCAACGTGCAGGAGGTGGCCGCGTGAACGACTTCACCCAGCTCGCCGTGATGATCATGACGGCCACAGGACCGTTCCTGCTGGCCGGTCTCGGCACCGTGATCGCGGGACGTGCCGGTGTCTTCCTCGTCCTCCAGGAAGGCCTGATGGCATTGGGCGCGGTCGTCGTGTTCCTCGTCGCGCTGGAGGCGAACGCCGTCATGGCCCTGCTCGCCGCTGCCGTCGTCGGCTTCGTCATCGGCGCACTGATGGCCCACGGAGCCACTCGCTGGAACCTGAACCAGTTCGTGCTCGGGCTGGCGCTCTTCCTGGCCACCCTGGGGGCTGCGCGGGGCCTCTTCAAATGGTCCAGCGAGTCGACCACGGTGTACCGCAAGATCGACGCGCTCGCCAGCCTTCCGATCCCGGGCCTCTCCGACATCCCCGTGCTCGGGCCGGTGCTGTTCGACCAGAACGCGCTCCTGTACTTCGCCCTGGTGATGGCGGCGGTGACGTGGTGGGTCCTCTACCGCACCGGGACAGGACTCTCCGTCCGCGTCGTCGGTGAGAACCCACGCAGCGCGGACAGCCTCGGCATCTCGGTCCACCGGGTCCGGGTGCTCGCCACCGGAGCGGGCTGCGCGCTGATCGCGCTCGGCGGCGCCTATCTGCCGCTGATCTACACGCGGACCTACACCGACGGCATCGTTGCCGGCCGGGGCTGGATGGTGATCGCCCTGGCGTTCCTGGGCGCCTGGCGACCCGACTGGATCGTGGGAGGCGCGATCTTCTTCGCGACCATGGACGCGCTGGGACTCTGGGTGCAGAGCACCGGGGCGGACATTCCGCCGGAGCTGCTGACCGTCCTGCCCTATGTCGCCACCATCGTGGTGATGACGGTGTTCTCCCGACAGATCCGAATACCCGCCGGGCTCGGCGAGAACTACGACCGAGAGAGTCGCACGCGATGACCGCCCTCACCGAAGACCGGTGGTTCTCCTCGTTCCCGATCGGCGATGGAGTGGTCGTCATCGCGGAGCCCGGCTACGTCACGTCGTACCTGCTGCTCGGGCGTGACCTGTCGGTGCTGTTCGACAGCGGCCTCGGCATCTTCGACATCAGCGCCGAAGTGACGCGGTTCACCAACACCCCCGTGCTGCTGGTCAACTCCCACGAGCACCTCGACCACTGCGGCGGCAACAGGTTCTTCGCCGAGGTCGCCGGCCACCCGCTGCTCGCCGCCAGAGGGCCGCGGCAGGCCGACCACGAGACCGCCGTGCGTTGGCTGGGCGAGTACTCGCGCGAGATCACCGAGGCGTACGCCGCCTATCGCGCCCTGGACGAGGAGCACTTCCACCAGCTCGACGCCCGCATGCACCTGAAGGCGCCGCCCAGTGAGAGCGAGCTCGCTCACTGGCACCACTCCCCGGTCGTCCCGACCCGGGGCCTGGCCGACGGCGAGCTCATCGACCTCGGTGACCGTCTCGTCGAGGTCATCCACTGCCCGGGCCACACTCCGGCCAGCCTGGCCCTCCACGACACGTCCTCGGGCAGCCTGCTGACCGGCGACGCGGTCATCGCCGGTGTCTCCTACGCCCACCTGCCGGGGGCGGATCCGGCCGAGTTCGCCCGTTCGGCGCAGCTGCTCCTCGACCGCACCTCGGGAGATCTCCGCCGCGTCCTGGTGCCGCACACCCTCCGCTTCTCGATGCCACCGGACTTCCTCGACGAGGTGACCCGGGGCTGGCAGCGCCTGCACAGCGACGAGGCACCGGCCTGGCGCCCTTGGTCGGACATGTTCGGCATCGCGTGTCAGCGCGCAGACTTCGACCGCTTCTCCATCACACGTCCCGGCACACTCCCCGACCGAAAGGATCCGAGCTCAGATGTCCGACCCACAGAGGCATGACCTCGTCGTCGAGAACGCCCGCCTGCTCGACGGCTCGATCGTCAACTTGGTGGTGAAGGACGGCCGGTTCGTCCAGGTCGACGACAGCGGTGTCACGGCGCCGGCGGCAATCCGTCGGGACGCGGCCGGGCAGCTCGTCACACCGACGTTCGTCAACGGTCACATGCATCTGGACAAGGTGTACACGTTGCCGATGCTGGACGATCGCGGCCTGGCGGCGTACACCTCGGGGACGATGGGCCAGGCGATGACCTCGATCGAGCTCGCCTCGGAGGTCAAGCGACAGTACGACCGAGCCTGGATCCTGCCCAACGTGCGGCGGGCCCTGGACGATGCGGTCCGCAACGGCGTCCTGCACCTCCAGGCCTTCGTGGACGTCGATCCCACCGGCGGCCTGGAGGGCATGCACGCGGTGCTCGATGCGCGTGCGGAGTACGCCGACCGCCTCGACATCCAGGTGGTGGCCTTTCCCCAGGACGGTCTGGTGCGCCACCCGGGGGCGGCCGAGCTGTGCGAGAAGGCGCTCGACCTCGGCGCGGACGTGGTCGGCGGGATCCCGTGGATCGAGTACTCGAACGCGACCGCCCTGGAGCACGTCAGGTGGGCGTGCAACCTGGCGCGCGAACGCGGCCTGCGGGTCGCCATGCTCGTCGACGACGCCGGTGACCCGACCCTCCGGACGACCGAGATGCTCGCCGAGCAGCTGATCGCGCACGACCTGGTCGGCCGCGGTGTCGCCTGCCACGCACGGGCGGTCGGCAGCTACGACCAGCCCTCGATCCTGCGGCTGGCCGGCCTGGCGAAGCAGGCCGGGCTCGGCTTCATCTCCGATCCGCACACCGGGCCGCTCCACCTGCCCGTCGAGGAGTTCCTCGAGCAAGGCCTCGACGTGGGGCTCGGCCAGGACGACATCGAGGACGCCTACTATCCGTGGGGCCGCCACAACATGCTCGAGGTCGCCTTCCTAGGCGGCCACATCCTCGGGTTCAGGTCCGAGGCCCAGCAGCGACAGCTGGTGGAGATGGTGACCACCCGCGCCGCGGCAGCGCTCGGGATCACCGATCACGGCCTGGAGGTCGGCAAGCCGGCCAGCTTCTGCATCCACTCCTCCGAGCGGGTGGTCGACGTGCTGCGTGAGCACGCCGCACCGCTGGCGGTGTACCGGGACGGGGCACTGATCGCCGAGACGGACGCCCCGGTCACGCGCTGGTTCCCCTCCTAGTGCCTCCTGGTGCCTGCCTGGTGCCTGCCTGGTGCCTCAGGCGATCCCGGTTCCACGATCGCACCCGTCCCCACTAGGGTGCTCAGGCATGCAGTCGGGTGAGAGCAGCCCCAGCGAGCGCGTCGGCGGCTTCGGTCGCGGCGACCGGGTCTGGGTGGTCCTGCTCTTCGTCGGTGCCGGGGTGGCGCTCGGCCTGCTGCTGCCGCTGATCCTGCGCTGGACGGCCGACCTCCCATGGATGCCGTTCGAGGGCCCGCTGCGGCTGCTCGGCTCGTTCGACGAGACCTGGCTGGTCTGGGGACGTCCGCTGATCGGTGCCGCCGTCGGCGCCGCCCTCGCGCTGTGGACCATCGTCAACACTCCGGTCCTGCACCTCGACGCCGGCCAGATCACGGTGCGACGACATGGCGAGGTCGTCCGGGTGATCCCGCGGGACAAGGTCGATGCCGTTCACCGGCGTGGTTCCAAGATCGTCATCGAGAACGCCACCGGTCGTGTCCTGTTCTCCGACGAGGTCGAGGGAGA
>CAZTHV010000050.1:13435-13880 GCA_964613165.1 uncultured Marmoricola sp. | reverse complement strand
GTCCCCGTCGCCGGCGCGGCGCAGCAGCGTCGCCGACAGGGACGTGCTGCCGGCGTTCACCGACGTCGTCCGGGCGCTGCGGGACGGATCCGGCGAGACCGCGGTCCGCGTCGACCGGCTGAGCCGCGTGGGGCACACCTCGGGCGCCGGGATGCTGCTCGGCCTCGAGCTCGCCCTCGACCACCTCATCGCCAGGTCGTGGTGCGTCACACCATGGCCCGCCGGGCATTCCGCACCACAACCTAGGAGCTGTCGTCCATGACCGACTTCCAACACGTCGAGCTGCGCTCCGGCGTCTACGCCGACTCGGTGGCGCTGCTGCAGGTCAGCAAGGACGTCGCCGCCGTCGACGGCGTCCTCGCCGCTCAGGTGGCGATGGCCACCGAGCTCAACCTCGAGGTCATCGCCGGCAACATCGCCACCGGCGCGGCTGCGCGTGCGCTGG
>CAZTHV010000050.1:11052-13425 GCA_964613165.1 uncultured Marmoricola sp. | reverse complement strand
AGGACCTGCTCCCGGTCGCGCTGGCTGCCGTGGACGCGGCGCTGGCCAAGACCCGGCAGCAGTGCTCCGGCGGCGGCGAGACCACGGTCCCGGCACGCACCACCGGCAGCGCCCTGCGGGCGAGCGGCGCGGGACTCGTGCTGGTGTCGGTGCCGGGGCCGTCGGCCACGGCCGAGGCCATGGACGCCGTCGACGCCGGCCGCGACGTGATGATCTTCAGCGACAACGTGCCCCTGGAGGAGGAGATCGCGCTCAAGCGGATCGCCGGCGAGCGCGACGTCCTGGTGATGGGCCCCGACTGCGGTACGGCGGTCGTCGGTGGCGTCGGGCTGGGATTCGCCAACACCGTCCGGCCGGGGCCGGTCGGTATCGTGGCCGCCTCGGGCACCGGCTGCCAGCAGCTGCTCGCCCTCCTCGATCACGCGGGCACCGGCATCACCGCCGCGCTCGGCGTCGGCGGCCGCGACCTGAGCACCGGAGTCGGCGGGCTCGCGACCCGCCAGGCGATGCGCCGGCTCGACGCCGACCCCGCCACCGAGCTGATCGTGGTGGTCTCCAAGCCGCCGGCCGACGAGGTCGCCGCGGAGCTGCGACGGTTCGCCGAGACCCTGTCCACGCCGGTCCGGTTCGCGCTCCTGGGCGCGGGCCAGCCCGACATCACCACGACGGCCGAGCAGGTCCTGGCCGACCTCGGCGTCCCGGTCCCCGCGTGGCCGCGCTGGGGCGACGCCGGGAGCGGCGGGGGTGGCCGCCTCCGCGGCCTGTTCTCCGGCGGCACCCTGTGCGACGAGGCGATGCTGCTGGCGCAGGACGCGCTCGGACCCGAGAGCGCGGTGTGGAGCAACATCCCGCTCGACGAGAGCCATCGGCTGGGCGCCTCCCTGGAGGCCGACGGCCCTTATGACACGGTGATGATCGACTTCGGCTCCGACGAGATGACCCAGGGCCGGGCACATCCGATGATCGACCCGACCATCCGGCTGGAGCACCTGGCCAAGGTGGCCGCCGATCCCGGTGTCGGCGTCGTGCTGCTGGACGTGGTCCTCGGCCACGGCGCGGACGACGACCCGGCCGCGGCCCTGGCACCGGCGATTCGCGCCGCGCTCGACCGGGGACGGGCCCGCGACCTCGCGGTGGTGGTCGCCTGCGTGGGCACCACCGCCGACCCGCAGAGCCTCGAGCGTCAGGCACGGTCGCTCGCCGACGCCGGCGCCGAGGTCTACCTGTCCAACGCCCAGGCCGCGCGCCGGGCCATCTCGATCAGTGGTGATGCCCGATGACCGCCCAGAGCAATCTCGACCAGACCATCGTCGACACCGGGATCGTCTCGGCGGGTGCGGGCATCTTCGCCGACGCGCTGACCGCCCAGGCCGTCGACGTCACCCGCGTGGACTGGCGTCCGCCGATGACCGGCACCGAGGCCGACCTGGCCACCCTGGCCACCGATCCGCTGCGCGCCGACGCCAACGAGCGTGCCCTGGCCGCCTACCTCCGGGTCCAGGGCAACCTGGTCGACGTGGCGCCGGCCAGTGAGCTGCTCGGCCTGGAGAAGGGCCAGTTCCTGCACGCCGGCCCCCCACTGCGCTGGGAGGACGCCTCCGGTCCGATGCGCGGTGCGCTCATGGGCGCGGCGGCGTACGAGGGCCTGGTCGCCGATCCGGAGGACGCCGTGGCGCTCTTCGAGGCGGGCAGCAGCGTGAGCCTGGAGCCCTGCCATCACCGATCCGCGGTCGGGCCGATGGCCGGCGTGGTCTCCCCGTCGATGTGGATGTGGGTCATCGAGGACCCGCAGGACGGGCGGCGTGCCTACTGCTCACTGAACGAGGGCCTGGGCAAGGTGCTCCGCTACGGCGCCTACTCACCCGAGGTGCTGGACCGGCTGCGCTGGATGTCCGATGTCCTCGGCCCGGTGCTGGCCACGGCCGTGCGCGCCACCGGACCGGTGAACGTCACCGCGATCCTCGGCCAGATGCTGCAGATGGGCGATGAGGCGCACAACCGCAACCGGGCCGGCACGCTGATGCTGATGCGCGACCTGGCACCCGCGCTGGTGCAGTCCGGTGCCGACATCGCCGACGTGGCGCGGGTCTTCGAGTTCGTCGGCGGCAACGACCACTTCTTCCTCAACCTGGCGATGCCCGCCTGCAAGCTTGCCCTCGACGCCGCCCGGGACATCGAGGGCTCGACGATGGTGGTGGCGATGGCCCGCAACGGCACCGATTTCGGCATCCAGACCGCCGGCACCGGCGACGAGTGGTTCACCGGTCCGGCACAGATCGCCGAGGGCCTCTACCTGGGCGACTACGGCCCCGAGGACGCCAACCCCGACATCGGCGACTCCGCCATCACCGAGACAGCCGGCATCGGCGGCTT
>CAZTHV010000050.1:0-11042 GCA_964613165.1 uncultured Marmoricola sp. | reverse complement strand
CTCGATCCTGCCGCAGATCAACACCGGCATGGCCGGCGCGGTCGCCGGTGTCGGACAGGTCGGCGCCGGGCTGGTCACCCCGCCGGCGGAGATCTTCCCGCAGGCGCTCGCCGCCCTTGCCCGGCGTACCCGGGAGCGTCAGGGCCGGTGAGCTCGGAGCCGATGAGCCAGGGACGTTCGCGACGCATCTCGGCCGGCGAGCTGGTCGCCATCGTGCTCGACGAGGACTCGGTCGAGTCCTGGGATGAGCCGATCGACATCTCGGGCTACGCCGAGAAGTACCGCCGCGAGCTGGAGGAGGCCAGGGAGCGCAGCGGCTGCGACGAGTCCGTGCTCACCGGACGAGGCACGGTCAAGGGCCGGCCGGTGGCCTTCCTGGTCAACGAATTCCGGTTCCTCGCCGGCTCGATCGGCCGGGACGCGGCCCGGCGCATCGTGACGGCGATCCGCCGGGCGACCGCGGAGGGACTGCCGCTGCTGGCCTCGACCGCGTCCGGGGGCCCCCGGATGCAGGAGGGCACCCCCGCGTTCCTCCGGATGATCGCCATCTCCCGAGCGATCATGGACCACCGCGCCGCCGGCCTGCCGTACCTGGTCCACCTTCGGCACCCCACCACCGGCGGCGTCTTCGCCTCCTGGGGCTCGCTCGGTCATGTCACCGTCGCCGAGCCCGAGGCGCTGGTGGGCTTCCTCGGCCCGAAGGTCTACGAGCTGCTCAACGGCAAGCCCTTCCCCGAGGGCATCCAGACCAGCGAGCATCTGGTCGCCTCCGGGATCATCGACTCGGTCCTGGAGACCGAGGACCTCGCCCACGTCGTCGACCAGGCCATCGAGCTGCTCTGCGACCCGCCGCTGGAGTCGAAGCTGACCCGGCGTCCCAAGGTCGACCTGGAGACCCATCAGTACGACACCTGGGACAGCATCCAGCGCACCCGGTCGGGCGAGCGGGCCGGCGTACGCGACATCCTGCGACTGGCCAGCGACCGCACCCTGCGGCTGCAGGGCACCGACGAGGGCGAGCGCGACGCCACGGTGATCGTGGCGCTGGCCCGGCTCGACGGAGTGCCCTGCGTCGTCGTGGGACAGGACCAGAAGTCGCAGACGCCGGAGACGCCGATGGGGCCCGGCGCGCTGCGCGAGGCACGCCGTGGCATGAAGCTCGCCCAGGAGCTGGGACTTCCGCTGGTGACCTTCGTCGACACCCCCGGCGCCGAGCTCTCCGCGAGCGCCGAGGAGGGCGCGATCGCCGGTGAGATCGCCCGCTGCATCGCGACGATGTCGACGATGACCGTGCCGACCATCTCGGTGCTGCTGGGTCAGGGCACCGGCGGCGGCGCGCTCGCGCTGCTGCCCGCCCACGTCACCATCGCCGCGCAGCACAGCTGGCTGGCTCCGCTGCCGCCCGAGGGCGCGAGCGCGATCGTGTATGGCCACGTCGACGCCGCCGCCGAGCTCGCCCACGAGCAGCAGGTCTCCTCCATCGACCTGATGCGGCTGGGTCTCGTGCGCCACCTGGTCGCCGAGTTCGACGACGACACTCCCCAGGACCTGGCGCTCGCGGTCGCGGCGGAGATCGGCCACTGGCTGCGCGAGCTCGCCGCGCGGGGCTGACCGGTCCCTCAGAAGTCGAGGATGCTGTCCAGGTCGTCGTACGGCGTGCCCGCCGCGAGCATCATGTCCGCCACGATGGCGCGGATCTGGGAGGCCACGGCCGCGGTGTTGATGGTCAGGGTCGCCGAGGCGGCGCCGATCGCCTGGCGGGCGACCTCGATCAGCGCGGCGACGTTCTCGGCGTCGGTCCTGGCCAGCAGCGCCAAGGTGGCCACGGCGTCCGGGAGACCGGCGGGCACGGGCTCGCGGTGACGCAGCATCGCCGCCGTACGCCGGGAGAGGACCCGGGTGTTGCGCACGGCGTGGTCCAGCTCGATCAGAGCGCTGGCCCGCCGGGCCATCTCGCTGCGCTGCCGCCAGCGGAACGGGGAGAGCCGGGCCATCTCGCTGGCACTGTCGGCCAACGCTCCCATCGTGTCGACCATCGGCTGGGTGGAGCGGGCCCGCGACAGCGCCTCGGCCGCCATCCCGGCGTCCTGGTCCCGCAGCGCCTGCGCCAGCTTGTCGAGGATGTCGGCCAGCTCCTCACGCAGGCCCTGGATCCCGCGGTCCATCTCGCGGACCGGGTTGGCGGGCAGCGCGATGATCATCCCCAGCCCGATCAGGCCACCGATCAACGCGTCGGCGAACCGGGTCAGCGCAGGATCGGCCATGCCCGGCAACGGGACCACGGCGACCAGCAGCACACCGGAGATCACCGCCTGGGTGACCGCCAGTCCGGGCAGCCCGACGGAGCGAGCGCTCACCATCGCCAGCGCCACGACCAGCGCCAGCTGCCAGGTACCGCGCCCGATCGACAGCACCAGCAGCTCGCCGACGAGGATCCCCAAAGCCGCGCCGATGACGATCTCCACCACGATCGCGAGCCGCTCGCCGTTGCCGACCGTCAAGGTCAAGACGGCCGCGATGGGGGCGAAGAACGCCTGGTTGTGCTCGAAGACCTGCATCGAGACCCACCACGCCAGGGCCGGTGCCACACTCAGCCGGACCACCACGCGCCAGCCGCCGATCACCGACCTGGCGCGGGCGGCGAGCCCGACGCCGACGGAGCCGACAGCCTGGGTCATCCGCTCGCCCCCTTCGCCGTCCGGACTCCTGAGGAGTGGACACGAGTCTGCCACCAAGCGGACCGCCTCGGTGGGCGACGAAGCCGGAGCTCGCTGAGTAGGGTCCCGCTATGGGGAGTGCGGACGAGCAGGCGGTCGAGCGGCTGCGCGCGCTGGTCCGGATCCCGACGGTGTCCGACACCGAGGAGTCGCTGCTCGACCCGGGACCGTTCGTGGAGTTCGTCGCCGAGCTGGAGCGGCGATTCCCGCTGCTGCACCGGCGGCTGACCCGGCACCGAGTTCTGGACCACTCGCTCCTCTTCCACTGGGAGGGCGCGAGCAGCGAGCGACCGGTGGTGCTGATGGCGCACATCGACGTCGTTCCGATCGACGAGTCGGCGCCGTGGCAGCACCCGCCGTTCGAGGCGGCGATCGCCGACGGGCACGTCTGGGGCCGCGGGACCCTGGACGACAAGGGATCGCTCAGCGGCATCTGTGAGGCGATCGAGCGGCTCCTCGCGGACGACTTCGCCCCGGCGCAGGACGTCTGGCTCTCCTTCGGCGCCCGCGAGGAGGTGTCCGGACCCGACGCCCCCACGGCCGTCGACCTGCTGCGTGAGCACGGGGTCCGGCCGTGGTTCGTGCTGGACGAGGGCGGCGCGATCGCGCATCAGGCCCTCCCCGGCGTGAGCGCCCCGCTGGGCGTCATCGGCGTGACGGAGAAGGGCACCACCACGATCCTGCTGCGCGCCGAGGGACGCGGCGGGCACGCCTCGATGCCGGCGCCCAACGGTCCGACCGCGCGCATCGCCAAGGCGATCGTCCGGTTGGAGAGGCACCAGTTCCCCGCCAGGCTCCCGCAGCCGACCATCGAGCTCTTCGAGCGGCTGGCACCGCACGCCCCCATCGCGCTGCGCCCGCTCTTCACCAAGGCGGGGCTGCTCAAGCCGGCGATCACCCGCGTGCTGCTGATGGCCGGTCCGGAGACGGCGGCGATGGCGCGAACCTCCATGGCGGTCACCACCCTGGAGGGATCGCCGGCCCACAACGTGATCGCCTCCAGCGCCACCGCGGCGGTCAACCTGCGGATCATGACCGGGGACACGGTGGCCTCCGCGGTCGACCATGTGCGCCGCTCGATCGGCGACGAGAGCATCGCGCTGGAGATCGTCGACGCCAACGAGCCCTCGCCGCTCTCGCCCAGCGACGGCCCGGCGTTCGATCTGCTCACCCGGACCACGGAAGCGGTCTTCCCGGACTCGGTGGTCACGCCGTACGTGATGATGGCCGCGACCGACTCGCGCTTCTTCACCGCGCTCTCGCCGCAGGTCTACCGGTTCACCCCGTTCCGGATGACCAAGGCGCAGCGAGAGAGCATCCACAGCTACGACGAGCACATCGGCGTGGCGGACTATCTCGCCGGCGTCGACTGGTATCGCCGGCTGCTGGAGGGGATCGCATGACCGTCGCGCGGGACACCACCGGTCGCACCGCGGCGACCGGGCTGTGGACCATCGTCGGCTTCCTGATCTGCGTCGAGATCGCCAGCGGAATCCTGCAGGGCTACTACACCCCGATCTTCAGCGACATCGCCCGGCACCTGGACATCCACGACGCCGACGTCAACTGGTTCGAGGCGGCGCAGCTGATCGTCTCCGCACTGGTCGTGCCGATGCTCGCTCGCCTCGGCGACCTGGCCGGCCACCGCAACGTGCTGCTGCTCTCCACCGCGGTGACGGCCGCCGCCTCGTGGGCGGTCGCCTTCGCCCCGACGTTCACGCTCTTCCTGGTCGCCTGGGCGATCCAGGGCTTCTACGTGGTCTGGCTGCCACTGGAGGTCAGCATCATCCACCGGCGTACGGCCGGCACCGGCCAGCAGACCCGGCTGACCCGCCGGGGCGCGGCCTTCCTGGTCGCGGCACTGGAGCTCGGCGTGATCATGGGCGCACTCACCAGTGGCGCGATCGTCGAGCACACCTCGATGACCGTCGTCCTGATGATCCCGGCCATCGCGGTGACCCTCTGCTTCGGGGTGATCTGGTTCGGCATCGCCGACACCCCGCCCGTCGCCGAGGGCCGGCTGGACTGGGCGGGCTTCGGGCTGATCACCGCCAGCATCGGCCTGGTGATGGCGGGACTGATCTTCATCCGGCTCGACGAATATAATTACGAAGCCGCCGCCGGCTCGACGGCCCCGGAGCCTGGCATCCCTGGCTGCTGATCCTCCTCGGCATGCTGACGCTGTGGCCCTTCGCCCAGGTCGAGCTGGCCCACCACGACCCGCTCATCGACGTGCGCCTGCTCGGGACCTCAGCACAGTGGCCGGTCCAGCTGACCGCCTTCCTCTTCGGCATGTCCGTGCTCGGCGCGCAGATCCCGCTGTCCACCTTCGCCCGCACCGATCCCGACCAGGCCGGCTACGGGCTCGGCGCCAGCGCCGCCTTCGTCTCCACGCTGATCGGGCTCTACGTGATCTCCCTGGTGGCCGGTGCGCTGCTGCTGCCCGTCGTCGCCCGTCGCCTGGGCACCCGCGGCGCCATGGTGCTCGCCACCCTGCTGGTGGCCCTGGGCTACGGCCTCTTCGTGCCGTTGCACGGGTCGACGACGCAGCTGATGGTCAACATGGCCATCGCCGGCCTCGGCTCGGGCGCCCTGGTCGCTGCCCTGCCCGCCGCGGCGGCCGCCGCCGCGCCGCCGGACCGGACCGGCTTCGTGACCGGGATGACCAACACCACCAAGACCATCGGCGGCGCGATCGCCTCCGCGGTCTTCGCGATCGCGCTGGCCTCCACCGGCTCCCTGGATCAGGACAAGCTCGGACACGCCCCGATGAGCGGCTACATCACCGTCTGGCTGGTGTGCTCGATCACCGCCGTCGTGGCGGCGGTCTGCCTCACCGCGACGCCGCGCGACGCCTTCGCCGACGAGAGATAGAGGTCACGCCGGGAGAGGGGACCTTGGTCCCTGTCTTCCCCGGAGGTCGGGGAAGTTAGGTGGACCTCACATCCCTGGCATCAGGAGGTCACCGTGACCACGTCGGTCTCATGCCCCCACCACGTCCCACAGAGCCATGCGCCGCACAGCCTCGCCGACCGGATGGCCGCCCAGGCCGAGGAGACGGTGCTGGCCGAGTCGAGGCCCGGCCCGGAGCACCCGGGCGGCACGACAGGGATCCTGCTGATCAACCACGGCTCGCGATCCCCCGCCTGGCGCCGGCTGCTGCTCGACGTACACCAGGAGGTCGCCGACCAGCTGCTCGCCATCCCCGGCGTCGGCCAGGTCAACACCGCGTTCATGGAGTACACCGAGCCCTCGATCGCCACCCAGCTCCGGGCGCTCGACGAGGCCGGCATGGAGCACGTCGTGATCATCCCGCTGCTGCTGACGATCAGCGATCACAGCTATGACGACGTGCCCGCCATCTGCGGCCAGAGCGAGGATCCCAAGGTCCTCGCCCAATTGGCCAAGGAGCGGATCGAGGTCTACCGGCCGAGGGCCACGCTGGAGTTCGCACCGCTGCTGGACTTCTCCGGCCTGGTGCAGCGCAACATCACCCGCCGGATCGCCACCCTGCTCGGCACGCGCGACGTCGGCGCCCGCTACGGCCTGGTCCTGGTCGGCTACGGCAGCGCGGACTTCAACGACGACTGGGATCTCTTCTTCACCACGATCCGCGAGTACGCCGAGGCCGAGCTGGCCATCGACCGGACGACGCATGCCTGGTGCGGCCACCTGGTGACCTACAGCCGGCAGCCCACGATCGACGCGATCGAGTCGCTACTGCCCGAGGTCGACGAGGTCATCGTGATGCCGGTGCTGGTCGCCTACGACCCGATGTTCCAGGACGCCATCATCGGCACGGCCGTCGAGCGGTGCAGTGCGCCCGGGCGGGTGCGCTACCGGCCCGACTCGATCCTGCCCGAGCCCGAGGTTGGCGAGTGGGTCGTCGAGATCGCGGCCTCGCTGGTGGGCGCGCGGCGTTGATCTAGGGTCGCTCCATGGGGAGCGCGCACCGCAACGGGCACGTCTCCTTCTGGTACGACGAGACCGGACTGCCCGAGCCGGCCGACGTCCTCGACGGCGACGCGGAGGCCGATGTCGCGATCGTCGGCGGCGGCTACACCGGCCTCTGGACGGCGTACTACCTGGCGAAGGCGCGGCCGGACCTGGACATCCGCGTCCTGGAGCGGCGCTTCGCCGGCTTCGGGGCATCGGGACGCAACGGCGGCTGGCTGACCGCGACGGTGACCGGCGGGCTCGACGGCTATGCCCGGGACTTCCCGCGCGCGGACGTGGCCCGCTTCCAGCTCGCCATGAACGACGCCGTGGACGAGGTGATCCGGGTCGCGGAGACCGAGGGCATCGACGCGTCGATCGTCAAGGGCGGCACCCTCCTGGTCGCCCGCAATCCCGCGCAGGAGACCCGCGCCCGGGAGCTGGCCGAGACTGCCGCGCGCTGGCCAGAGGTCGGTGGCCGGCTGCTCGGCGCCGAGGAGACGCGCTCACGGATCGCCGTCGAGGGGACCCGGCTGGCCTTCTGGGAGCCGCACTGCGCCCGCATCCAGCCGGCCCGGCTGGTCCGCGGCCTGGCCGACGCCGTACGCCGCCTCGGCGTGCGCGTCCACGAGGGCACCGCGGTCACCGAGATCACGCCGGGGACCGCGATCACCGAGCGGGGTGTGGTCCGGGCGCGGCACGTCCTACGCGCCACCGAGGGCTTCACCGCGGACCTGGCCGGGGAGCGGCGCACCTGGGTGCCGATGAGCTCCTCGATGATCATCACCGACCCGCTCCCGGCCGACGCCTGGGAGGCGATCGGCTGGTCACGCTGCGACACCCTCGAGGACCTCTCGCACGTCTACTCCTACGCACAGCGCACAGCGGACGGTCGGATCGCCATCGGCGGCCGGGGACACCCCTATCGGTTCGGCTCGCGCACCGACCGTGACGGCGCTGTCCGCGAAGACACCGTCCGCACCCTGCGCGCCGTCCTCGATGCCTGGTTCCCCGCGGTCCGCGACGTCCCCATCGCGCACGCATGGAGCGGTGTGCTCGGCGTGCCTCGCACCTGGCGGGCGACCGTCGGGCATGACCCGCACACCGGGCTCGGCTGGGCCGGCGGGTACGTCGGGACCGGCGTGACCGCGACCAACCTCGCCGGACGGACTCTCGCCGACCTGGTCCTCGGCGAGACCACCGACCGGACCACTCTGCCCTGGGTCGGGCAGCGCGCCCGGCGCTGGGAGCCGGAGCCGCTGCGCTGGCTGGCGATCCACGGCCTCTACCGGATCTACGGGCTCGCCGACCGGATCGAGTTCCGCGGTGGCCGTCGCACCACCGCGCTGGCCCGCCTGGCCGACCGGATCAGCGGTCGCTAGCGGCTCTGCGAATCGGGGATGGCGTGCCGCTGGGCAGGCAGTTCGGCTCCATTCAGTCGCGGCGAGCCGTCCACGAGGCGAACTGCCTGCGTCCAGGCCCTCGCCTTGCCTCGTCCGCGGCGGCGGTCCGCGAACTACGCTGGTCCCATGCGCGCCAAACTCCCGATCATGGTCGCCGTCCTGCTCGCCCTGCCGGTACTCGCCCTCGCGGCCTGTGGCGACGCGGGAGGAGACGACGAGCCAGCCGCCACGCCCGAGCTCGACGGCACCACCTGGATCGCGCAGTCGGCCACAGCCGACGGCGCCCCGCGCGAGCTCGTCGGCCAGCTCCGCCTCGCCTTCGACCAGGGCTCGCTGCTGGTCACCGGCGGCTGCAACAGCATGCGGGGTGCGGTCACTCTGAGCGGCGATCAGCTGCGCGTGGGCACGATGAGCAGCACGATGATGGCCTGCGAGCAGGCGCTGATGGACCAGGACACCTGGATCTCGCAGGCGTTGACGGCAGGCCCGCTGACGGTCAGCGTCGACGGCGACCGGCTGACCCTGTCCGGTGACGATCTCGACCTGGTGCTGCAGGACAGGACGACCGCTTCGCCCGACGTACCGCTGGCCGACACGGCATGGAGCCTGACCACGATCACCTCCGCCGATGCCGCGTCCAGCGTCCCGGCCGGCGTCCGGACGCCGACACTGAAGATCACCGAGGATGGCAGGCTCCAGATCTTCACCGGCTGCAACAACGGCAACAGCTCGGTCGAGGTCGGCGACACCACGCTGAGCGTCGGCGCGATCGCGCTGACCCGGATGGCCTGCACCGACACTGACAGCCAGGAGACCGAGGCGGCAGTGCTCTCCGTCCTGAACGGCGACGTCGGCTATTCCATCGAGGAGAAGACCCTGACCCTGACCGCCGGCGCCAAGGGCCTGGTCTTCCAGGCCGGCTCCTGACCCGTGGCCTCCCCGGGCGACCTCTCCACCTCCTCCAGCCACCTCGGGTCCCGCCGCCGGCTCCGGGCGGTCGCGGGGGTGCTCGTGATCGCGCTCGTAGCCGCCGGCGCGGTCGCCTGGTGGCAGTCCGGCCCACCGGACGAGCCCGGTACGCCGGCCGCGGCTCCGCCGCCGGCTCCGACTCCGGCACCTCCCGCGCCCTCGCCGACCAAGCGCCCGGTCTGCGCCGATGGCGCGCGCAAGCCCTTCACTCCGGCCCGGATCTCCATCCCCGAGGTCACCACCGGTGCCACGGTGATCTCGCCGCCGCGGGACTCCGCCGGGGTGCCGGGCACTCCGCCGCTGACCGCCTCGGGCAAGCAGGAGTTCGCCTGGGACCGGGCGCTGCCACCCGGCTCGAAGCAGGGCAACGTCCTGCTCAATGCGCATACCTGGCCCGATGGCAGCGCGCTGGGCAACCGGCTGCTGGCCCACCTCGAGGAGGGCGGCAGGATCGTCGTCCGCGGTGAGGACCGGACGCTGTGCTACCGGGTCACGCAGCGCATCGAGGTGCTCGCCAGCGCGGGCTACCCGGCGTACTACGACACCGAGGGCCCACCGCAGCTGGCCCTGGTGGTCTGCTCGGGTCGCCGTCTCGGACCCGGCAACTGGACACACCGGACACTCTGGTTCGCGACTCCGGTGCGGAGCTGATCGGAGGCTCCCCCTCGGCACCGCCAGCCACTAGTCTCGGCGCGTGACTGACTCCTCTCGCTCGACCCGGCGCAGCCGTCTGCGCCTCACCGTGCTCACGCTGCTCGCGACCGGCGCCCTCGTGGTCGGCCTCGCACCGGCAGCCTCCGCTCAGGCCACCCGGACCTGGGTCTCCGGCGTCGGCGACGACGCCAACCCGTGCTCGCGCACCGCACCCTGCAAGACCTTCCAGGGCGCGATCTCCAAGACCGCCACCGGCGGGGTCATCAACGCGATCGACCCCGCCGGGTACGGCGCGGTGACGATCACCAAGTCGATCACCATCGACGGCACCGGCACCAACGCCTCGGTGCTGACCAGTGGCACCAACGGCATCGTCATCAACGCCCCCGACAACGCAGACGTGGTCCTGCGCAACATCGAGGTGATCGGCATGACCTGCAGCCTCAACGGCGTCAACATCCTGAGAGCTCGCAGTGTCCGCCTCGACGACGTCCGGATCAGCGGCTACGCCAACGCCGTCAACGCGCCGCTGACCAGCAGCTCGCCCGATCTCTTCGTCGACATCGCGGTCAACCGGGCCCAGATCCAGAACAACTGCACCACCGGCATCCGGATCGCGCCGGACGCCGGTCACCACGGCCGGCTGGCGCTCAGCGACAGCACCGTCACCAACTCCAACGTGGCGCTGAGCGTGGCCGGCGGAGGCGAGGCCTGGGTCACCGGGTCCAAGCTGGTGCTGAACAACCGCGGCGTGCAGTCCACGGGCGGCCCGATCCACTCGATGTGCGACAACACCGTCGCGGGCAACGCCGCCGACGGCGCCTTCACCGACGTGATGGGCTGCGCGGGGCCGGTCGCGAAGCCGGCGGCAACAGCTCCCAAGCTGTGCACGATCCCCAAGCTCAAGGGCAAGACCACGGCAAAGGCCAAGAAGGCGCTGACCAGCGCGGGCTGCAAGGCCGGCAAGGTCGGCAAGAAGAAGGCGAAGAAGGCCAAGCGCGGCAAGGTCGTCGCGCAGAACATCCCCGCGGGCACACAGGTCCGCGCCGGGACCAAGGTGAATCTGGTCATCGGCAAGTAGCCGTCCGCGGCCCGGGCCCACCGAACACCGGCGGGTCCGGGCCAGCCGCTCACCCGGTGCGAGTTCGTACGGATCGCTGGGGCGGAGACGAAGGAATCCGAGGCTCTCAGCCCATCGGGACCCGTACGCCGCGCTCGGCGGCCACCTCGCGTGCCCGTTCGTAGCCGGCGTCGGCGTGACGGATGACGCCCATGCCCGGGTCGTTGGTGAGCACTCGCTCGAGTTTCTCGGCCGCGAGCGGCGTGCCGTCGGCGACGCAGACCTGACCGGCGTGCAGCGAGC
>CAZTHV010000049.1:5865-14063 GCA_964613165.1 uncultured Marmoricola sp. | reverse complement strand
GGGGTGATCGAGTTGACCGAGCCGCAGGTGTGGACGTTGATCGGCGTGTTCGCCGCGTCGATGTTCGCGATGATGGGTCTGATCACGGGCATGTTCACGCGTGTCCTGCGGGCCGAGATCGGTGGTCTACGCGGGGAGATGCGTGCTGAGTTCAAGTCCGTGCGGACCGAAATCGGCTCGGTTCGGACCGAGGTCGGCTCGGTTCGGACCGAGGTCGGCTCGGTTCGGACCGAGATGCGGACGGCGATCGGCAGCCTGCGCGCGGAGATGAACGCGAAGTTCGAGGCGGTGGCGCACCAGTTCGCTTCGATGCATCGGCGTTTGGATGGCCTGGACGGGGATGTCCAGGCGCTGAGCAAGCGGGTCTTCGACCGTCCTGACTGACTCGCCCCGAGGCGGCTGCCGCATCGGGCCCGGGGAGCCAGTGTGTGCCGTGAGGTCTATCTCCTTTCGCGCACGACGAATCAGCGGGACCCGGGGGCGCCGGGGCCTGCCGGCGAGGAGGAGTCCTGGGCACTGATGGTCAGCGCGACGGCCAGCGCCACCACCGCCAACGCGGCCAGGGCGAGTGCGGCGGCCCAGCCCGGATGCAGCAGCCCCGCGGCCGCGAGAGGCAGCAGCACCACGATCGTCAGCCAGGCCACCCGCGCGGCCACCCGCCGTGCTCGACGGGCACGACGCGCTACGCCGAGCGTCCTCATCACCGTGCTGACGGAGGGATCCTCGGTCCTGATCGAGATGGAGGCATCCTCACCGTTCGCTCCCGGGAGCACCAGCTCGACCTCGACGGGACCGCTCTGGGTGGGACCGTCCGCGTCGGGACTGGGCCGCCGGACGGTGACCCAGCCGGTGCTGGACCGGGCCGCGTCCAGGAGCTCCACGACAGTGAGGGTGTCGGTGTCCGCGTACCACTCCTCGGCCCCGGAGAGCTCGGCTACCCGCGCCAGGTCGCGCTCGGCGGCCGACGAGACCAGCACCGGGTTGATGCCGATGCTGCGCAGCTCGGCCAGATGGTGCCCGGCATCGGGACGGACCTCGTCGGCCACGGTGATGTGGCCCATCGGCCGGTGGTCGACCTCGACGCCGACCGTGGTGCCGGTCCCGTTGCGGGCGTCCATCCCGAGCCAGTCGGTGCTGCCGACCCGCACCGGATGCCGATCCACCGAGCCGCAGATGCCGAGCTCCGGCTCCTCGGCGAAGCCGGTGGTGCGACCGGTGCCGGCCAGCCGAGCGATGGCGCGGCTCACCGGGTCGTGGGAGCTGTGGGAGAGTGCGCCGGCGAACCAGCGCAGGTTGCGGTCGTGCTCGGGGTCGAGGGCCTGCACCTCGGTCACCACCAGGTGACCGGTCGTGACGGTCCCGTGGGAGTCGATGACCAGCCGGTTCAGCCGAGGCATCGCGTCGATGACACCGGCGCCCAGGTGGGTCACGGTGAGGCCGCGTCCGGCCCGCCGCGCCAGTCGCGCCGGCAGGTGCTGGGCCACGATCAGACCCAGCGGACTCGCCACCACGAGCACCGCCAGAGCCGCCTTCCAGCCGGAGTGCCCCGTCTCGGTCCACCCCAGCCAGGTGATGCCGGCAGCGACCACATCGCCGACGGCCGTCAGCAGAGGAAGGAGCACGGTGGGACGAATCATGAGGCGGACTCTGCGCGGTCGTGGAAGAGGTCAAAGTCGCTCTGGTCACCAGCCTTCCACAGCGGAACGCTGGACTTCAGCACCAGGGTCATCTGGACGACGAACTCGGGGTCGCGCAGAGACTCGCCGAACAGCTCGTTGATCCTCTTCCAGCGGTAGCGCACGGTCTGCGGGTGGACGTCGAGCCGGGCCGCGATCGCCGGCGCGCTGTCGCGGGTCTCCACCCAGGTCAACAGCGTCTCGGAGAGGATCGAGCGCGAGTTGGGGGTCTCGGCGAGCAGGGGCCGCAACAGCTCCTGGCACAGGTGCTGCCGCATCGAGGGCTCGGCGTGCAGCCACAGCTGGGTGGCGTGCTCGGCGCAGTCGACGACCGGGGTCGGGGCGATGATGCCCAGTTGGACGAGATCCAGCGCTCGCTGGCACCAGCGCAGCGCCGACCCGGATTCCGCGGGAGGCACCGGCCAGCTGATCGCGACGCGTAGGCCGGGAGCCGAGCGGCTGATCTGCTTCACCAGCTTCTGCTGATTCGCGGACGGGCACACGATCAGCGTTCGACGAGGCTCGATGTGGATCAGCAGGCCGGAGGAGGAGGGCATGTCGGGCGGATCGCCGTAGTAGCTGACGGCCATTGCCACGACGCTGTCGGGGACCGGCCAGTCGGCGGCCTCGGCCAGGGCCCGCATCACCTCGTCGTCGATGCCGAGGCTGTTCCCTGTGCCGAGGCGCGGAGTGGGGTCGGTCAGGAATATCTCGAACAGCCGGGCGCGGGCCGTGTCGCGCTCATGCATCCCCACACGTCGTTCGAGGTCGAACCCCTCGGCGAGCTGGGTGCGCAGGTGCTCGAGATAGTCGAAGACGGCCTCGGCCAGCTCTCGAAGCTCGGCGCTGGACAGGTCCTGGTCGACGGCGAACTCGGCGAGGTAGTGCCAGGACCAGCGGGTGGCCGCCCGGAGGGTGGCGTCGAGCGACTCCAGGCTGTGGCCTCGCTGCGCCTGGGTGTAGCCGAGGCGACGGAACATCTCGTCGACGTGACGGGCCTGGCCGGGCAGATGCTCGGCGTCGTCGAGGAAGTGCCGCGCCGCCGTCTGGGCGGCCATGGTGAGAACCTGGTGGCGTGGCGCCCCGACGGGACTGGCGTACTCGGGCACGGCTTCTTGGACCTGGCGGACGATCTGGGCGGCCATCGTCTCCATCCGGGAGCGGAGCGCGTGGGCGAGCCTTGGCAGCGCCGACTTCTGGGCTGGCTCCACAGCCGGCTCCCCAGCCGACTTCTGGGACGGCTTCTGGCTCGGTCCTGGGGCTGGGTTGTCCGGGGACGGCTCCGGCGCCAGTGTCGGTGTGTCGGTCATGTCCGACTCCCTCTCATCGGCAGATCCGGAGGGGCGCCGCTCCCGCGGCGACCCCTCATCCGAAGTGTCCCGTGTCACAGAGTAGGACTCCTCGGGCTCGTCCGGCAGCGGAGTCGCGGAGTCCTTCCCTGATTGATGTACGCCGGTGCGGGCAGTGCTCCTCCTCGTGTCGCCGGGCTGGTCCTGGGGCGCGGCACCGCGCCCCAGGACCCGACGGAAGACCGGGCGCCCGTGGCATCTCGTCCGTGAGGCCCGGTGGGGTGGGACCCAACGGCCCGACCCTTGGGCAGGGCATTCCGTCGACCCGATTCACGCATCGTCCGTGAGACCGCGGCAAGGTCACCAGACGCGTATGGGTGGGAAATTGCGACGTGGATCACAAGAAATCGGCCGCTCGTTCGTGCCTGCTGCCACCCGCCTCCTGCTCCCAGAGCGGGATCACGAAGTGAAGGGCCACCAGCAGGACGAGTGACTCCCGATAGGAGAACGCGGTGCGGTAGATCTCACGCAGCCGGCTGAGATGGTTCCGGACGGTCTGCTCGTGCACCTGGAGCAGCTCGGCCAGCTCCTGAACGGGCCTCCGGGCGGCCAGCCAGAGCCGCAGGGTGTGCGCCAGCGCGATCCGGGTGGTCAGTGGCAGATTCGTCAACGGCAGCAACAGCCTCGCGGCCGTCTTGACGTTGTGGTGGCTGGGATGGAGGACCGGTAGGCCGAGGTCGGGTTGAGGACAGCGCACGGGGGAGGGGGGTGTGGCGATGCCGAGACGGATCAGGCGCAGCTGCAGGACGGCGGTGTCGTAGCCCGTGGACAGGGCCTCCTGGGACACCGGCCCCGAGATGACGACGTGACCCGTGGGCTCACCCGCCTCGGTCCTGGCTGTCTCAGCACCGGGCTTCGGGGCGAGCGTCACGATGTGGTCGGTGGCAGTGATGGATAGGAGCGCGCGGTGCCGGCGCTGGATCTGAGCCGGTGTCGTCTCCGGATCGAGTGCCTCTTCGGGCGTCCGGGAGCTCAAGGTCAGGTACATCGGCGTCGGATGCAGAGACCACGCATGCTCGATGAGCGCGCAGGCGGTGCGTACGCGGATCTCCTCGTCGGACGGCGGGTGGGTGCGGACCGGCCGGGTGGCCTGGGCGGACTGGTGACCCTTCTCGGCGCGTCTGTACAGGCATTCGACGTAGCGGACGAGAGCGTCGTTGAGGTCGGCGGCTTGAGCCGGGGTGAGCGGGAGCTGAGACGAGAGCTCCGAGAGGATCGTGCGCGACGCCTCGGCGACGGTGAGAACGTCGAGCAGGTCCCGGCCCGCACCGGCCTCGGCTCGCCCGATGGCGAGGAACACGCCGTCGGCGGGAGGGCCGTGAGGTGGCCGATCTTCGACGAGGCCGACGAACTCGTCGAGCGCGTTGCTGACGGCAGCGTGCCACAGTCGCTTGCCGCCATTGGGCAGGGTGTCGTACTGCGGGGCGAGGGTGGGCAGCGCGTCGATCAGGCGCTCCTCGATGAGACCGGTATGGCCGCGCAGCGCCGTGCCGACCCGCGTCGGCACCGAGGTCAGGCCGAGCTCTCGGCGGAGACGGTCGACGCGTCTTCGGGCGGCCAGGTCAGGCGGTCCACCGCGGTTTGACCTGCCGGTGCTGTCAGATTCTCTCATTGCTGATCCTCCTCGAACTCCTGCGGGGTGAAGGTCTCGGTGGGCACGGGCGACGTCCTTTCGCCGCTGGCTGTCCTCCGTGTGACCGCTCGCGGTGGCCGCACCCAGATCATGCGGCTCACCTTGCGGTAGCGGGTATCGCCGGTGTAGACAACCTTCATCTTGTAGCGATGCCCACGTGTTCGCGGCAGGGCCACTCGTGCCCGGCCGCCCTGGAGCCGGCGTACGCCGAGCGTGGTGCCGTGGCGTCGGATCCGCACGATGCCGGTGGCCGGCCCATCGACACCCCGCGCCACGATCCGCACCCGTGGGCGCGCCTTGCGGCCATGGCCCCTCAGCACCTTGAGCTTGAGCTTCGGGCGCGTGGTGTGGGTCCGCGGAGGAACGGCGGAGCCGGGGGCGGGGATGGTCAGCGGCGTCGAGGTGGCGCTCCCGGGAATGATCCCGGCGGCCGACGCGGTCACCTGGACGCTGAGCTGGTGACCGACATCGGCCGCCGTGACGACGTACCGCTGGCCGGTGGCGGCGACCGGCAGCCCGTCCTCGCCGGTGGTGAGGATCGCCGCTCCGTCGCGGAGCCAGAGCCACGCGAAGGACAGCGGAGCGCGGGCGTGGCGCCACGTGCCGAAGTCGGTGGTGAGGGTGGTGCCCGGTCCGGGCACCGAGGTGTCCAAGGTGATGGCCGGCGGAGTCAGGCTGACTGCGGCACACGACCCGGTGGCGCCGACGCTGAATCCATTGTCGCAGGAGCGCTCGACCGGGGTGGTGGCCTGCTGCGCGAGCAGGTCGCGCGGCACCAGGGAGAAGCTCTGCCAGTGGGCCGGCATCGGGGACTGGTCTTCGTCCCGGACGATGTGGTGGAAGCCGACACTGACCCAGGCGACCGGGTCGGTCAGCGGATCGCTCTCCGCGGCGACGTAGTCGACCACGGACTGGTCGGGGCACTCGACGTTGAGGTTGTTCGAGGCGTACTCCTGGCAGGCGTGGTCATTGGTGAAGCTGACGACGGGATGGGTGTGCGGTAGGTAGGGATCCTGGATGCTGTCGTTGACGATCTCGTAGGACCGGGGATGTCCGTCGGGGTTGAGCGAGGCCGGGTTGACCACCCGCCACCAGCTCATTGGATCCGGCTCCTCGGCGGTGAATGCCTGGTCCCGGGGCGTCTCTAGGCCTTGCACGACCTGGGTACTGGGATCTTGCTGGTAGTCCCACTGCTCCACCCGCTGTGGTCCGGTGTCGATGCCGAAGTCGACCCGATAGATCGCGTTGTGCCAGTGAGACGCGGCGTTGCGGTCCGCCTCCTCCAAGGTGGTCCTGCCGATCTGCCAGCCCAGAGTGGGGTCGGTGGGGTAGAAGAGCGTGCCGGGCGCCAGGTCACCGGTGGCGCCGAGACCGATCGTGATGACGCCCTGGTCGGTGAGGGTCACTCGTTGCTGGTATTCGTACCAGCCGGTCTTGGACAGCGAGGAGACTTCCAGAGCACGGCCCTGCTGGGCGTAGCGGTCGCCCACACCCACTCGTCCCTCCTGGGAGTGCCAGCCCAGCCCGGCGTCGGCCTCACGCAGGCAGATCCCGGGGATGGTGCGTTCCACGAGCCGGCTGCCGCGCATATAGGACTGCTCGATGTCGAGAGTGTCCCCGTCGCAGGTCGCGGGCGTCTGGGAGAGCAGCTGGTCGTCGCCGAAGCCGACGCCGGTGATGTCATTGAAAGAGGCCTGGCCGGTGTCGTAGGGGACTCCGAGCTGAGCCAGGTAGAGCGAGTCGATGACCGGCATCCAGCCGGCGTACTCGCGGTCGCCGCTGGCGGGACGAAACTGCAGGTCCTCGAGGACCAGGCCCTTGAACGGGTGGATCCGTGCGCACATCCGCCAGGCCGAGCCGGTGGACAGGGTGCGGGTCACCTCGGCGGAGCCGCAGCCGAGGTCGCCGGTCACGGGTCCGGCCCTGGGTGTGGTGCCCTGGGCCGACCCGGTCAGACTCAGGGACGCCGCGAGCAGCGCACAGGCCAGCAGCGCCGGCGCCAACCGGCTGGAGTGACGCCTCCGCGGCTCAGTGCTCATGGTGATCGCCCGGCTGGATCGGCACCACGGCGCGCGCACTGAGGTCGACCACGAAGTCGGTGGTGTTCAGGTACTGGCCCGACGGCAGCGCCATCAGGAGCTGCACGCACCGGTGCGGCCCGCATGCGGTGTCCTCGGCGTGGTGACCCGCAGGTCCCGCGTCGTCGGGGACCCAGGCCCCGGCCACGACGTGGACCTGGTCGCCGGCCAGCAGCGGTGCGCCGGTGACGTCCTGGAACTGCCGGACGAAGGCTGGTGGTGGACGGGCCGCGAGTGCCAGGTCGAGGGCAACCTGGGTCTCGGCGGCGGAGGGTGGCAGCTGCAGTCCTTGGACGACGGCGGTCTGGTCGACGAGGCCGGTGGGCAGGTCGACGATGGCCTGGTGCAGCCGGTCGGTGGCGTAGTCGTAGGCCGACACCTGGACCCGGCGGAGGTCGGCGCGTGTGGAGTCCGGCGGCAGGTCGGCGGCCAGGATCTCCGCTCCCGGTGCCCCGCGCACGTCACGGGCGGAGTCCGGCAGGGAGGCGAGCACGCGGTGGATGGCGTAGCCACGCTCGGCGCTACTCAGCGGCGCGCCGGGCTCGCGGAGGGAGGGCCGGTCTTCGGGAAGCGTGCCGTCGCCGACGGCACGGAACTCCTCGGAGTGGTGGTCGGGTCTGTCCGTTGGACCGGGGTCGGCGGGGGAGGGCGTCATCTGCAGGGCGAGGCCACCAGCCAGCGCGCCGGCAGCGAGAGCCGCGACGATGAGACGGGACATGGGCGCTCCTCCCTGGCGCGCCGGCCCGGGGGCCCGGGAAAGGGGCTCAAGCCGAGGCTCGAGCCCCCTCCCCCCGGGGATGCAGGGTCAGACCTTGAACTTCTTCACCTTGACGGTGCCGGGAGCCACGGTGGCGGAGCCGGCGTAGGACCAGGTGGCCTTGTACTTGCCGCGCTTGAGGCCCTTGATCTTGACCTTGGCGACGCCGTTCGCGCCCACTGAAGTGGTCTTTCTCTTGCTGACCTTCTTCACCTTGCCCTTGCCCTTGACGGTCAGTGTCACTGTGCCGGCGGGTGAGGCTCCGGCGGGGGCGTGGACGACGACGGTGAAGACGGCCTTCTTCGCCTTCTTGGCCTTCTTCTTGACCTTGACCTTCGGCTTGGCGCTGGTCAGGGTACTGCCGACCTTGGCGACAGTGACCGTGGCCGCCGCCGAGACCGACGGGTCGGTGGTCGTGTCCCCCCCGTAGCTGGCGCTCACCGAGTGTCCGCCGACCGCCAGGGTGCCGGGCAGTGCCCAGGTGGCCTTGCCCTCGCCGTTGAGCGGCACGGCGGGGCTGGTGGTGCCGTCGAGGGTGAAGATCACATCCCCGATAGGAGTGCCGCTGGCCTTGGTGACGGTGGCCGTGGCGGTCCGCACGGTGCCGTAGGCTCCGGCGGCCGGCACGATGCTCAGCGTCGTGGTCGAGGGGATCAGCGTGACCGGGCCGAGCTCGTTGGAGGCGACCGGTTCAACGGTCTCGCC
>CAZTHV010000049.1:4347-5855 GCA_964613165.1 uncultured Marmoricola sp. | reverse complement strand
GAGTCCGACGACTTCGAGAACGCTATACGGCTGGCCGTTTCGCTCGGCGGTGACCCGATAGGTGATGGTCGCGCCTACCAGGGACTCGTCCAGGGTCAGCGTGTCATCGGTCTCGCCGGTGATCGCGGCTTCGTCGCCGTCCTGCTCGGCCCACCACTGGCCGGACACGCCGTCCTCGTCGGGCTCCAGGGAGAACTCCGCCGGCGTGGTGACCTCCAGCGACTCCCCGACCACCGGCGACCCGCTGATCTCCGGCGCGCCCACCACGCGGAAGTCCGTGACGATGGCGGCGGCGTGCTTCTGGCCGACGCCCACGGCCGCGACATGCGCGCCCGCGGTGTTCAGCGCGTCTTTACCGGCGATGATCGCCGTGGCGTTGCCGGTGCCGCTGCCGGCGCCCCAGGCGTAGATCTGGCCGTCCGCGGTGGCGGCGACACCGATCTTCGGTCCGAGGGCCAGCGAGACGGCCGTCTTCGTGCCGTCGGTGAGGTCGCTCGGGGGCGTCCCCGGGCTGCTCAGACCCCAGACCGCGATCGTCCCGTCCTTCAGGATCGCACCGTTGACGTTGGATCCGGAGGCGATCTGGGCGACGTTGTCCTGGACGCCGGTCGGGGGGGTGAACAGGGCTTCGAGGCCGGCGCCGACCCACTGGTAGATGTGACCGTCCTTGTCGAGCACCAGTCCGTTCGCGTTTCCCTTGGCGGACACATCTTCCAGGTCCGCCAGGTCGTCCATGGGGGTGCGGATGAGGGCGTCGTCGCCGTCCTTGGTGCCGTCGAAGGTTGTGGTGACTCCCGGCGTCGCACCCCAGTGGACCAGGTGGCCGGTGTTCGTGACTGCGTAGACGGTGCCCATACTGGTGCCGGCCTGGGTCGCCGAGACCGCCTTCGCGTTCAGGTCAGGAGGCATCTCCTCCTCATCCACTCCCCAGGAGACGACACCGCCGTCCTCCTTGAGGCCGATGCCGGTCTTGTTCTGGATCGACACCGTGGAGAAGCCGGTGGCGGCGTCGCCGGTCGGAGCCAGGCTCACCTCGTCGTTGGTTGGGTCCCCCCAGACCTTCAGGTGCCCGTCCGCGGTGACGACGGCGGTGGCGTTCAAGCCCACGGAGAGGCTGGCGATCTGCTGGCCGGTCACGTCATCGAGGTCGACCTCGTCGGCCGGGGATCCGGCGGTGTTGCCCCACGCCTCCAGGTGGCCGGTGCGGGTGACCGGGAGCGAGCCCGGGTCGGCGCCGGCTGGCGGCGCGCCGCTCATCGCGGCGACGAGTGCGCCGGCCACCGCGGTGGTCAGCAGGGTACGGATTCTCATGTTCTTCTCCCGTAGGTTCTGGCGTTGGCTGCCGATGTCGTTCTGCCCGAGAAGGCTTCGATCATGATCGTCAGGAACCTGCGCATGGCTACGCACCTTCTTCCTGTTCTCGGACAGATGCCGATTCGGGGGCGCACCGGCTGCGTCATGGTGCGCCTGCCCTGGGAAGACAAAGCAAGGGTCGGGGAGGTCGTGGC
>CAZTHV010000049.1:3679-4337 GCA_964613165.1 uncultured Marmoricola sp. | reverse complement strand
CGGGAATCCGGAGCGGTTTCTTCTCATCCAGGTGACAACTCTGGGGTGTTCTCCGTAATTCGAGTGGTCGCGGCTTGGGGTGAGGTCGCGGCCTGCTTAGCGTGGGTAAAGACGGAAATCGGGGGTCTAGGCCCTGTGGTCAGCGCGGGAATGTGAGGTGCGTGTCATGGGTGTGCGTGGTGTGCGGTGGTGGGTCGCGTTGGTGGTGGGGGCGCTGACGCTGGGGGTTTGTGGGGTGGTGTCGGCCGCTCCGGCGGTGGCTGACGCTCCTTCGCCGGGAGTGCGGGGGTCCTCGGGTCTGCCGGTGCCGTTGGCGATCGCAGGGGAGTTTCGTGCGTTCGGGACGGAGACGGACGGGGATCAGACGCTGCCGCCGGACCTGGTGGGGGTGGCGTTGAGCGAGGTCGCGGCGAACAACGGGGCGACGGTGGCGTTGACCGCGGATGGCCAGGTGGCCGGGTGGGGCTATTCCAGCTCCGATGTGCAGAAGGTGCCTGATGATCTGCGCAGTGGTGCGGTGCGGGCGGTGGATCTGGACGTCTCGGGTAGCTATGCGGGGGTGGTGACCGAGCCCGGTGAGGTGCGGGTGTGGGGTTGGAAGGGGGGCGCGGACGATGCGCGGGCGGTGCCGCCTGAGGCCAAGAGCGGGGTGGTTCAG
>CAZTHV010000049.1:1077-3669 GCA_964613165.1 uncultured Marmoricola sp. | reverse complement strand
GCGGTGTCCAGCAACTATGCATTCGCGTTGAAGTCCGACGGCACGGTGGTGGGCTGGGGGCGGGGTAGCCTGCACCTCGATGATGTTCCGGAGGTGTTGCGCTCACCGGCCGAGCCGGGTGAGGTCCGCGCGACGGCGATCACGGCGAATGGGTCTAGCGCGTATGCGTTGATGAGCGATGGCTCGGTGGTGGGCTGGGGCAAGTGGACCTCCACGACGGGCACGGACTGGGATGATCCGTCCACGCTGCCGTCGGCGATCACCGATCCCGCGGAGGGCAAGGAGGTGCTCGAGATCGCCGCACGCGATCGAGGGGGTGTGGCGAGGCTGGCCGATGACTCGATCGTGGTCTGGGGAGGCTTGCCGGAGTCGAACGACGTGCCGGATCTGGGCGGGAAGAAGCCGGTAGCCTTGGGCGCTGGTGTCAGTGGCGGCGCATGGCTAGTGCTGGACGAGGACGGGGTCTTCCACGCCGACATCGGTAGTGGTCGCTGGCCGCCGGCCGTTCCGCTGCCCGTAGTCGAGGACGGCGCGGTCGCCCAGTTCCAGGTCGGCCGGCCTGCGGGGACGAACGCGGTGATGATCGTGACGAGGATGCTGCGGGCGGAGGTTCCGCGGGTCTCGGGGACCGCGCAGGCGGGCTCGGGGGTGCTGACCGGCCAGCCGGGCACGTTCTCGGCCGAGCCCGAGCAGGTCTCCAGCCAGTGGCGAGTCGGCGGGAAGGACGGTGAGCCGGTGGGCGAGCCGGTGCTCGGGGAGGAGCCCGGGTCGCTGTCGCTGGCCGGGTACCCGGCGGGCACGAGGATCGCCTACTGCTCCACTGCCACCAAGACCGGTGAGGAGCCGGTCAATTCGTGTTCTGATGATGTCACCGTGGCCGCGGCCCCGAAGCCGCCGATGGCCACGCCGGCGGTGACGATCAAGGTGACCAAGGCGCCCACCTGGAAGAAGAAGGGCAAGGCCACTATCACCGTCAAGGGCGGTGCCGTCGCGAGCGGCACGGTGACCGTGACCGCGACCGGCAAGATCAAGAAGGCCAAGAAGGGCAAGAAGAAGGCGAAGAAGAAGACGAAGGCCTTCGCGGTTGCTGGCGTGGTCAGGAACGGCACCGCGAGCGTGAAGATCAAGAAGATCAAGAACGCCAAGGGCAAGTGGACGCTGTCGGCCGCCTACACCGGCGACGCCACCCACCACCCAGCGGTCTCCAGGCCGGTCAAGATCAAGATCAAGAAGAAATAGAGAAGCCCCGCAGCAGTCTGCGCCGTCTTTATATTCATCTCCAGCGGGGGTCCTGCCCGGGACGTCGTCCGGGCAGGACCCCTGGATCTCTTGTATGCCGCAGCCCTCCCCACCCCGCGCGGCAGGGAACGGGAGCCTGACCCGCTTCTCCGGACACCGTCTTGAGGCGATGGCCGTCTCGGAGAGGAATCGGATGCCTGCACCGAAGTCGCCGGAGTTCCGGCGACAGTCGTGCGCTGGATCTGATCGAGCTGCGCCGCAAGAACAGGGTCCTGGAGGTGGAGCTGGAGATCTTGAGGCGTGTCAGCGCCTACTTCGTCCCGGAGAAACGTGCTCCCAAGATTGGTTCCGGCTGGTGCGGGAGTTGGCCGACGCCGGGTTCGATGTCGCGGTGGCCCGCCGGGTTCTGGGCGTCTCGTGTTCGGCCTACTACGACTGTGCCAGTCGACCACCTTCACCTTGTGCGGTCGAAGACGCCGCCTGATAGCGATGGCCAGGCGGGTGCGCTACGACTCTCGCCACACCTGCGGTGCTCCTCGGGTTCTCGGAGTCAGATCGCGGTGGTGATGACGAGGAAACGTCGCAGGGTGGTCTCCTGCGTGGGTGTGGCTGGTGGCTCGGGTGGGGTGTCCATCGAGCCACCAGCCGTGGGAACGGTGCTCAGTCCTCGGCGTTGGGGTCGGGGCGGAAGTTGATCGAGCCGTTCCCGGCGGGCGGCTGGGTGTGGGCGACGCCGGGCTCGATCACTCGGATATCGAAGGAGGCGGCGGTGGTGATCGGGGCGTTGACCTGGATCAAGCCGGCACAGACCCCGAAGACGGTGTCGATACTGAGGCCGTTGCCGCTGATGGTCAGGTCTTGCCAGTCGAAGCCGTCACCGTCGGTGGTGCGGGTCTCGTTAAGGTCGGCGTTGGTGGTGCCGGCGATGGTCATGTCGCACCCGATCCCGCCGATGGTGTCCTTGGCCCGGATACAGGCGTTGCCGTTGCCGTCCTGGGCGCTCAGCAGTCCAGTGACGTTGGTGTCGCTGAGGTTCAGGTGGACGAGTTGCCCAGGGTTCGGCGCTGCTGCGATCGTCAGGGGACAGGTCACCATGACGTCGAGGGCGATGCCGCCCATTTGGCAGCCGTTGAAGGTGGTGTTGTAGATGTTGCCGTTGTAGACGCCGTCGATGAACTCCAGGTACGGGGTGGGCACCAGGGTGGCGGAGTGCAGCACGCCTTCGATTATGGCGCCGGCACAAGACAGGGTCTGGCCGGCGAAGGTCATGGTGATCGGGGTCGTGCTGGTTCCGAGGACCTCGTAGTCGCCGTAGGGGTTGGTGGCCGGGCCGGGCTCGACGACGACCTCGTA